>DASQQR010000380.1:0-4016 GCA_035643335.1 Anaerolineales bacterium | reverse complement strand
TTCCAACTCTGCCTATCGCAAATCTGCTCGAATTGTTGGTGAAGTCTTGGGGAAGTATCACCCTCACGGCGATGCCGCGGTTTACGATGCCATGGCCCGCATGGCCCAGGATTTCTCGATGCGTTATACCCTGGTGGATGGCCAGGGCAACTTTGGTTCGATCGATGGCGATACGCCTGCGGCCATGCGCTACACCGAAGCCCGGCTAGGAGCTATGGCCGAAGAATTGCTCACCGATATCGACCAGAATACGGTCGACTTCATCGACAATTTCGATGGGTCCCTGCAAGAACCCTCGGTCTTGCCCGCTCGTTTGCCCAACTTATTGCTGAACGGTTCGGCCGGCATTGCCGTGGGTATGGCGACCAACATCCCTCCGCATAATCTCAAAGAGCTGGTCGAGGCCCTGACCTACGTCATCGACCACCACGATGCGATCGATGAGGTCACGGTTGAAGATTTACTGGAGATCCTTCCGGGGCCTGACTTCCCCACGGGCGGTGTGATCGTCGGTGACGAGGGTATCCGCTCAGCTTACAGCACTGGACGGGGCCGGATTGTCTTGCGCGGCTTGGCGCACATTGAGGAGATGGGCGGCGGGCGCTACCGCATCGTCATCACCGAAATTCCCTTCCAGCTCAACAAAACCACGCTCATCGAGCGCATCGCCGATCTGGCGCGTAGCGGGAAGCTGGACGATGTCTCCGACCTGCGCGACGAATCCGACCGGCGCGGGATGAGCATCATCATCGAGCTCAAACGCACCGCTCAGCCTCGCAAGGTGCTCAACCAGCTGTATAAGTACACACCTCTCCAGTCCACCTTTGGGGCTCAGATGCTCGCTTTGGTGGATGGAGAGCCGCGCTTGCTACCACTCAAGCGCGCCTTACAAATCTACGTCGATCATCGCATCGAGGTGATCCGGCACCGTTCCGAATTCCAGCTGGAGAAGGCCCGCGCCCGGGCGCACATCTTGGAGGGCCTGCTGATCGCCCTCGCTCGCCTGGACGATATCATTCAGACCATCCGCCAATCTCCGGATGCCGATGTCGCCAAAGAACGCCTGATGGGGCGCTTCAAACTGTCGGAGTTACAGGCCCAGGCTATCCTGGACATGCAGCTGCGCCGGCTGGCGGCCCTGGAGCGCCAGAAAATTGAGGACGAGCAGCGCGAGACCCTCGAGCGTATCGCCTATCTGGAAGACCTGCTGGCCAGCCCTCATAAGATCCTGGCGCTGATCAAAGCCGACCTGAAAGAGGTCGCTGAAAAGTTTGGGGATGCGCGCCGCACGCGGATTGCTTTTGACCTGAGCGAAGATTTCAGCGATGAGGACCTGGTGGCCGCCGAGGCGGTGTTGGTCAGCATTACCCAGCGCGGCTACATCAAGCGCGTGGCTGCCAAGGCATTTCGAGCGCAGGGGCGCGGAGGACGTGGCGTCACAGGGCACGTTACCAGGGACGAAGATGAGGTCTTAATGCTGTTTCCCGCCAACACCCTGGACACCATCTTGTTCTTCACAGACAAAGGCAAGGTCTACTCCGAACGCGGTTACCAGATTCCGGATGCGAACCGCACCGGCCGCGGCGTGCCCATCGTAAACGTGCTCACCCTGGATCCTGGCGAAACGGTCACGGCTGCCGTGGCCGTGCCAGATTTCGATGCGGCTGACTACTGTACCATGGCCACCCGCAGTGGCAAGGTCAAGCGCGTGCAGCTCTCCGAGTTCGCCTCGGTGCGCCCGTCCGGTTTGATCGCTATCTCCCTGGAGGAAAGTGATGAGCTAGGTTGGGTGCGCTTGACCCGCGGCGATGACGAGATCATGCTGGTCACCGAGAAGGGCCAGGCGCTGCGCTTCGCCGAAGACGCGGTGCGGCCGATGGGCCGCCAGGCGATGGGCATGATCGGCATTCGCCTGCGCAAGGGGGATTATGTTGCCAGCATGGAAGTGGTCGAGCCGGGAGGTGATCTCCTGGTGGTGACTACCCAGGGTTATGGTAAGCGCACGCCGTTGAGCGAATACCCGCCCAAGGGTCGCGCCACTGGGGGCGTCCTGACGATTGACAAAAAGGCTTTGAAGAAACTGGGGGTGATCGCTTCCGCCCGGGTAGTGCAGGAGGCCGATGACCTGACCATCATCTCCGCTAACGGTGTGGTCATCCGCACCAAGGTAAAGGATGTCTCTCAGGCCGGGCGGGCGACGCGGGGCGTGATTCTCATGAATATCCAGCATGGGGATACGGTGGCTTCATTGGCCCGCATCGCCGAGGCCGACTTGCGACGGGTAGGGGCCACCTGAGCCTACGATCTAAATAAGTTAGAAGGAGATTTTATTGAAAACTAACAGGCAAAACGTGCTCAGGATGCAGGCCGTCCCCAAGAGCATAACGGCGATGACCAGCCGCTGTGCGGCCGTCATCCCGAACAAGTTATCGAGCCGGCTGGGAGCCGCTACTTCGTCGCCGAACGCAAAGGAGTCAACCGGTTCTTCGGTGAAGTCATCGAAGTAGGTCGATTCGCTGGCCTCCTCGCGCAGATCGTCGAAAAAGGCCGAAGGGCGGAATCCGTCTTCTCCGCCTTCCTCTCGGCTTTGATCCTCTTCCCTGGGTTCCTCTTCATCGTTGAAATCGTCGACCATGCTCGGCCTCCATGTAAATGATCTTCACTAGTTTAGCCTATTTTCCTGTTCTGTCAACCGGTCGCAGACGCACCTCACCGGAATGTATGGCCATCACCTTTCCGGAACGGGTGCGCAATTCCAGGGACCCATCCGTGTTTAAGCCCAGCACCTGCCCTTCTATGGGAATCTCGCTTCCACCGGCCGGGTTCAGGGCGCTCACCTGCACCCACTCTCCCTTATATGCCAGCTGGTCCTCCCAGGCCTGGATGAACTTCGCTGAGGCCACCTCCGGAAGCCGGGCCAGCAGGGCAGCCAAAACACGTTGGAGCAAATCCCACCGGTCAACCGGCATTCCCAAGGCAGCTTCGAAGCACGTGGCCGGGAATGTCAGCTCTTCAGCTAGGGGCAGAGAGGCGGGTGCAACATTTATGCCGGTCCCCAGGATGGCATAGGAGAGGTGTGTCCCTTCCCAGGCGGTCTCGGCCAGCACACCGGCCAATTTGCGCCCATTCACGATAACGTCGTTGGGCCACTTGATCTGGGCCGCCACCTGCCGGGCGCGGGCCTGTGCGTAGGTTTTCAGGCCATCACAGGTTGCCAGCGCGCCGAGGGCGGTCAGGCGGGTGAGAGGGGCCTTGGACTGCTCGGGCATGCGGATCTCCAGCCCGGCGTGGCTCTCCGGGCGTATCACCAGGCTGAAGGCCAGGGCCGCTCCCGGGGGCGTGAACCACTTGCGACCCGTGCGGCCGCGGCCGGCCGTCTGTTCGTCGGCCACGACCAGCGATAGGTCATGGGCTCCGGCTTGTGCCCAATCAGCCGCCTCCTGGTTGGTAGAACCGGTGCTGTCGAAGTAGCGCACCGCCTCCAGGGGCAGCTCGGCGAGCTTGCGCGCCAGCGTCTTCTGATCCATGCCCCGATTTTACTATGATTAAAGTGTCAACTACGGCTTGCCTTGTTGACACTTGTGGTCTAGAATGTCAATAAGATCGGACCTTATTGACACTTTCGCTTGGTCGGTTTTTTTATTATGCGAACTCAAGACTTCCTGGAACTGGCTCCCGGAAAGCTGGTTAAGGCATCCGCCGGGTATTGGGCCTTCGTCCCTAATCCCTTGCCGCCCGAGATTCGATGGACGCCCGAGTTAGTCTCTCAACTTTCCGACGCAGATCGTGAACTGGCTGGATTGGCAAGCCTCGGGACTAGTTTTCCCAATCCCCATATCATGGTCAAGCCTTTTATCCGCCGCGAGGCAGTGCTTTCTTCTCGTATCGAGGGTACGCAGACCACGCTGGAGCAGCTGTACACCTACGAAGCAGTCCAATTGCCCCTGTTCGAACCCGCTCCGGATGCCCAGGAGGTTTACAATTATGTCCGCGCTTTGGATTACGGGCTCGAGCGT
>DASQQR010000379.1:0-2662 GCA_035643335.1 Anaerolineales bacterium | reverse complement strand
GCTGCTAAGTTGGAGCACCTTTTGGGCCAACCAGCGATCGCCTTGATCTTGGTCGTCAGCACTTTGTACCTGTGGCATATTCCGGCGCTTTATGATGCTGCCGTTGAAAATGAAGCCATTCACAGCCTGGAGCACCTGAGTTTTCTGGTCACGGCAACCATTTTCTGGTGGCCGGTGATCAATCCGATTAAGGAGAAACGCCGCGTCTCGGGTTTAGGAACCATGTTCTATATATTTGTAGGCGGCGTAGCCAACACCGTGCTGGGGATCATATTAACCCTTGCTCCGGCTGTCCTGTACCCGGTTTATTTGGATCCTGCCGACCCCTTTGGGATCCTGGCACTGATCAGGACCGGCTGGGGTCTGGATCCGCTTTCCGACCAGCAGCTCGGCGGCCTGTTGATGTGGGTTCCGGGAGGCCTGTTCTATCTTTGTGCCATCTTAGTCGTACTCGCCCGCTGGTTCGCTGAGCCGGAAGACGATCTGCCCCTTGGCGCTCCACACTGAGGAGGTTTATGTCAGATCAAAAAGCACAATCTGAAAGCAAATCATCTGCTGAGAGCTCCCCGCCGCCTGAAGAAGGGGTGGACTGGAATTATCCCAAACCCGAACACTTGCCCAGGCCCACCTATTGGCCCCTGGCGTTGGCTTTCGGAATCGTGTTGATTATGTTTGGAATTGTCAGCACCTTTGCGATTTCTGGAGCGGGAATGATCATTTTTGCAATCGCGCTGGGTGGTTGGATTGGAGAATTGCGTCATGGCGACTGAAATGCATGGCCCAGAACAGCCCGATAATCCTCTGCCAATCAGCCGCCGTAGTTTTCTGGCTCTGCTGAGCCTTGGGCTGGGTGGCCTGGCGGCCGCGATTGTCAGTGTGCCGGTGGTGGGCGGCCTCATCGCCCCCCTGCTGGGCCAGCCGCCTGAGACCTGGCGGTCCGTTGGAGCCGTCGATAAATTTAAGGTTGGCGAGACCGTTGAAGTGAGTTTTCTGGACGCCTCACCACTTCCCTGGACCGGGGTATCCGCGAAGACAGCCGCCTGGTTGCGTCGTGATAGCCAGGATCAATTTATCGCTTTCTCTGTGGATTGTACCCACCTGGGTTGCCCGGTGAAATGGTTACCCGATGCAGATCTATTCATGTGTCCTTGCCATGGGGGCGTCTATTACAAAGATGGAAGTGTCGCTGCTGGTCCGCCTCCCCGGCCGCTGCACACGTATCCCGTGCGCATCATGGCGGGTGAGGTTCAAATCCGGACAAACCCGATTCCGATCACGACTTTCTTTCAGCAGTGATTGATTTCTCTCAAGGAGATCCTAGCTTGAACTCGCTTAAACGTTTATACCAGGCATTGGACGATCGTATCGGCCTTTCCAAGGCCCTCAAGCCGGTCTTCCTGCACCCCGTTCCGCGTGGGACCGGATGGGGCTATGTCTTCGGAAGCGCTACCTTGTTTGCCTTCATCCTGCAGGTCGTCACTGGCATCACCCTGGCGACTATGTATATC
This sequence comes from Anaerolineales bacterium, assembly GCA_035643335.1. Taxonomy (GTDB): domain Bacteria; phylum Chloroflexota; class Anaerolineae; order Anaerolineales; family UBA4823; genus DASQQR01. The sequence goes on along the minus strand of DASQQR010000379.1, from coordinate 1,154 downwards.
CCCTCGACCGAGCATGCCTATAACAGCATCGCATTTATCACGGATGAGGCCGCCTTCGGTAATTTATTGCGCGGCATCCACTATTTTGGCGCCTCGGCCATGATTGTGCTGGTTGGCATCCACCTGATTCGAGTTTACCTTACGGCCGCGTATAAATTTCCCAGGGAAGTCAATTGGCTCAGTGGTTCATTCCTTCTTTTGCTCACTGTTGGCATGGCTTTCACCGGCCAACTGCTGCGCTGGGACCAAACTGCATTCTGGACCGTAGTCGTGGCTGCCGAACAGGCTGGCCGCGTCCCTTTCATCGGAAATTACCTGGCCCAATTCATTATCGCAGGCCGCACCGTCGGTGGGGCTACCCTGAGTCGTTTCTTCTCCTTTCACGTGTTCTTCATCCCCGCACTCATCTTCGGCTTGCTCGGGCTTCATCTTTACCTGGTGCTGCACCATGGCATTTCCGAACCGCCCAAATCCGGCCGGATTGTCGATCCCAAAACCTACCGCACCTGGTATCAGGCTTTGCTGGATCGAGAGGGGATCCCTTTTTGGCCGGACGTTGCCTGGCGGGACGTCGTCTTCAGCGTCCTCATGATTCTGGTCGTGGTCGTGTTGGCCTTGATCTTCGGACCCAAGGCTCTGGATAAACCGCCGGATCCGACCATCTTGCAGGCCAATCCTCGGCCCGACTGGTACTTATTATGGTACTTCGCCCTGCTTTCTCTGATCCCACCGGTCACTGAAAATTACGTCATTGTTGGAGCGCCTCTGCTGGCGGGCGTCGTGTTGTTGGCGCTTCCCTTCCTCTTTAACCGCGGTGAGCGCAGCCCTCTGCGCCGCCCCTGGGCCGTTGGCATTTCAATTGCCTTTGTCTTGATGGTCGGGACTCTCACAGCAATTGGGAGACAATCGCCCTGGTCCCCGGACTTCTCGGCTCAACCCCTCCCCGCAAGCGTGATTGGTGCCAGCAGCGGGCCAATATATGATGGAGCGCAGCTCTTCTATAAAAAGGGGTGTGAGTATTGTCATCAGATCTCTGGTCAGGGAGGCCATCGAGGTCCTGACCTGACCAATGTCGGTGACCGGCTTAGTCGATCTGAGATGAGCATCCGCATCCTCAACGGCGGCGTGAACATGCCGGCCTTCGCCAGCAACAT
>DASQQR010000378.1:0-6261 GCA_035643335.1 Anaerolineales bacterium | reverse complement strand
TCCTATCCGCCGGCATGCGAATATTTCGGCACTCTCCCCAAGGCGGACCGCGGGGTCTCTTCTGCGGCATGGGAGTTTGCTTCGAGTGCCTGGTGACCATAGATGATCTGCCCGGGCAGCGAGCCTGTCTGACGACTGTCCGGCCGGGCATGCGTATACACCTGCCCCTGGAAAGCGGAACAGTCGATGGCGGCCACTGACCTGGCGGTAATCGGCGCTGGTCCCGCGGGCTTATCTGCCGCAGTGACGGCGGCGCGAGCGGGGGCGCAGGTCACCGTGGTGGACGAATGTCCCGAGCCCGGCGGGCAGTATCTGAGAGGTAGCCCCCGCCAAAGCGTCTCCCGATACGTTTCCCAAAGCGCCAGGCGTGCTCAGACTCTGCTGGAGGAAATGAGGTTTTTGCACGTAGATTTCCGTGCGGAGACGTTGGCCTGGGCCTTGGAGGGGACCGGCCTGGCGCTCGCTGGACCGTCGGGGAGCGAATGGCTGGAGGCCAGGGCCGTGGTAATCGCCGTAGGCGGGCGCGAGGTGGTCCTCCCTTTTCCAGGCTGGACACTTCCCGGCGTTATGACCCTGGGTGGTGCCCAGATTTTGGCTAAGGCTCATGGAGTGTTGCCGGGAAAGCGGATCTTGCTGGCGGGATCCGGACCGCTGCTACTCGCCGCCGCTGACGAGCTTTCCCGACATGGGGCACAAGTGCTGGCCGTGTTGGAAGCCACTCATCCCCTGGCGTGGCTCCGCCATGGGATGGCTGCGTGGGGCAACTGGGATCGCCTGCGTGAAGGTTGGGCTTATCTGATAAGCCTGAAAAAGCGCGGTATTCCTTATCAGTTTGGGAGGACCGTTTCGGGCGTGTCAGGTAGGGAGCAGGTCGAAGCTGCCACCGTCGTGCGGCTAAACCAGCAGGGAATACCCCTCCCTGCCAGTGAGGAGCGGTTGGCCGCCGATGCGGTGTGTGTGGGCTTCGGCTTTATCCCCAATATCGAGCTGACCCAGTTGGCGGGATGCGAGCACGAGTACGACCCGCTGAAAGGCGGTTGGGTGCCTGCAGTGGATGAAACTATGGAAACCAGTATTCCCGGGCTGTTTGCGGCCGGCGAGACGGCCGGTATCTGTGGCGCCGAAGCTGCCATGCTGGAGGGCCGCGTGGCGGGTCTGGCAGCTGCGCTGCGCTTAGGACTTGTGCGCAGCGGCAGTGTAGACCGTACCCTGGCGGATCTGAAGCGTGCTCGCCGGCGCGCCCAACGCTTTGGAGCGATGCTCAACACCTTGTTTCAGGCTGGTCCTTGCCTGGACGCTCTCACCACAGATGATACGATTCTCTGCCGTTGTGAGGACGTGGCCGCTGGCCAGCTTCGTGCTGCCGTCAGGGGCGGTATTCACTCATTGGACGCCCTGAAAATCGCGACGCGAGCGGGTCAGGGCGCTTGCCAGGGGCGCACCTGCGGGCTCTTGATCGCTCGCCTCATCGCCGAGCAAACCGGCAGCTCCCTATCCACCGTCAAGGGGTTTCATGTCCGGCCGCCGCTTAAGCCTGTACCTCTCGGAGTCCTGGCGCAGGAAAGGCATCCATGAGAGAGCGGGCTGACGCGGTCGTAATCGGCGCTGGGATCGTGGGTGCGGCTTGTGCCTATTACCTGATAGCGGCTGGATTTGATGTCCACCTGGTAGAACGCGATACGCCTGCCAGCGGGACTTCGCGTGCTTGCGACGGGCTGATTTTGCTGTGGGACAAGCCCACTGGGGCGGAACTGGCTCTAGGCTTGTCCAGTACGCAGCTTTGGACGGAATTGAGCCAGAGCCTGGATCTTGATTTTGGCTATACCCGCTGCGGTACGATCCTGGTCGCTGAAGACGCGGAGGGACTTCGTGCGGGTCAGGCCACAGCTGAGCGCCTGCGAAAGGAAAGCGTGCGGGCTGAGGTGCTTGATGCCCAGGCTTTGCACGCTTTGGAGCCGAATGTCGCAAGCGACCTGGCTGGTGGCGTGCTCTTCCCTGACGACGCCAACATCGATCCCCGGCGCGCCACGCTGGCTTTGCTGGAAGCGGCCCAAAAACAGGGACTCAGCTTGCATCTGGGGTGTGAGGTACAGGCGATCCGCCGCCAGGCGGGCGGCGGCTGCGTCAGTGCCGTGATCACCCGGCAGGGTGAGATTGCGACCGAAGTCCTGGTCTGTGCGGCGGGCGTTTGGAGTAGTCAGGTGGCGGGTTATGGCGGAATCACACTGCCACTCCGGCCACGCAAAGGCCACGTTTTGGTGACCGCCAGGGCGCCGGGACTTATCCGGCACGCGCTGCTAGAGGGCAGCTATACCGCCACGGTGCAGTCCGGCTCAACGGATTTGGGAGTGGCCCTGGTGGCTGAAGCAACCAGCGAGGGAAACCTGCTGTTAGGAAGCAGCCGGCAGTTCGTTGGCTTCGACCGTTCAGTCGAGCTGGACGCCCTTCGTTCGATCGCGGCGCGCGCGGTGCGTTTCTTGCCGGCCCTCGGGGCTATCCCTGTGATCCGCAGCTACGCTGGTCTGCGACCGTGGAGTCCCGATCACCTGCCACTGGTGGGCCCTTTTCCCGAGGTGCCCGGATTTTACCTGGCGACCGGCCACGAAGGCGCCGGTATTGGATTGGCGCCGGTTACCGGCAAGCTGGTCGCCAGCTGGATCAGCGGTGCTGAATTGCCGGATGTGGCTCGGGCGGTCCGCCCGGACCGGTTTGGAACGAATGGCGCGGCAGGTTGACTTAGTATCTATCCGAAAAATGAAGAAGTGGGGGTTTGTGGCGGCGCTCTGCGCCGCCACAAACCCCCACTCTCCCGAATTTTCGGATAGGCTCTTAGTCCTTATACCAACGATGAGGTGCATTTTATGACCGAAAATCTAAGAACTAGCTTATCTTCAAAGACCAAAACCCTTGAGATCCAGCGGGGCAAACCCACCGTGATCATCGGGGAACGCATCAATCCCACCGGACGAAAAAAAGTCCTGGCAGCTCTTCAGGAGGGTGATTTCGAGGTCGTCCGAAAGGACGCTATAGATCAAGTTGCGGCCGGGGCACATGTTCTGGACGTTAACGCCGGTGTTCCCGGAGTTGACGAAGTGACACTGCTGCAGCAGGTGCTGCGCACCGTCATGGAAGTCAGTGATGTGCCGTTGTGCATCGACACAGCCGATCCGGAGGCTCTGGCGGGCGCTCTCAATATCTACGGGGGCAAGGCGCTGGTCAATTCGGTCAATGGGGAAGAGCATTCGCTGGACTCGGTATTACCATTGGTCAAGGAGCACGGCGCGGCTGTCATCGGCTTGTGCATGGATGATGATGGTATTCCGGAGACCGCTGAAAAGCGCCTCAGCGTGGCGGCGAAGATCATCGAACGCGCTGGCAAGCTGGGCATCGCTCCGGAAAATGTCATCATCGATCCTTTGGCGCTGACCATGGGATCCGACAGCAATGCCGGCCGGATCGCTCTGGACACTATCGAATTGGTGGTCGCGGAGTTCGGCGTCAATGTCTCTATGGGTGCGAGCAATATCTCCTTCGGTTTGCCGGACCGAAAATACATCAACGCCACTTTCATCGCCATGGCCATCCACGCCGGCCTGACCTGTCCGATCACCAACCCACTGGTGCCGGAGGTAAGCATCGCCATATCGGCTGCCAACCTGGTGATGGGACGCGACGATTATGGCATGCGCTGGATAAAAGCGTATCGTGAGAGACAGAAAGCTGAGGAGGACTGAAAAGATGGCCAGCACAAGGCCAGCTATGCGAGGAGTCTTCAGTTGAGGTGCAGGTCGGCTTGCCCGTTGGACGTGGCTCAGATGCCATTGTGCGTCGTTTGGAGGGCGCATGGCGTTTACAGATGCAGATAAAGCGTATCAAGAGATCAAGCAGAAGATTGTCACTATCGAAATGAGGCCGGGGGCGGTCATCCGCGAGGCAGATCTGATGCAAGATCTCCGGCTGGGGCGTACCCCAATCCGGGAGGCGCTCAAACGACTGCAGTCCGAAAACCTTGTGATCGCCTCTCCCCGCCGGGGAATGTTCGTCGCGGATATCGCTATAACCGATCTGACCCAGATCTACGAGATGAGAGTGGAGCTGGAATCCCTGTGTGCCCGGCTTGCTGCGCAACGTATCAACGTTGAGCAGGTCAAGAAGATGCAGTGTCTGGTTGAAGAGTTTAGGAAGACCGATCAGGAGGACAATGAACGTCTCCTGGCGCTAGATGGCCACTTCCATGTGCTCCTGGCAGAGGCTGCCAACAATAAGTTTCTACGAGACGAATTGGAACATCTCCATAACCTTTCCATGCGGATTTGGCATCTGGCCCTGACTTTTACCAGGCCGGAGGACATCGATGTCGGTGCCCATCTGGACATCCTGGCAGCCATCGAAGCCAGAGACCATCTCCTGGCTGAAAAGAGGATGCGCAAGCACATTGAGAAATTTCACCAAACCATCAGACAATATTTATAGGAGTGAAACTATGATCACGATCAAACATCCTGTTCCCAACGATATTGAGATCGCGCAAGCCGCGGTTATGAAACCCATCAGAGAGGTGGCTGCCGCCCTGGGGTTGAGTGAAGACGACCTGGATTTGTACGGTAAGTACAAAGCCAAAGTTCATCTGAATGTGCTCGAGAAGTTCAAGGACCGCCCCCAGGGTAAGTATATCGATGTGACTGCGATTACGCCGACCCCACTGGGCGAGGGCAAAACGACCACAACCGTGGGTTTGAGCCAGGCCTTGGGCGCTCACCTGGGCAAAAATGTTTTTACCTGCATCCGCCAGCCGTCTCAGGGACCGACCTTTGGCATCAAGGGTGGCGCTGCCGGCGGTGGTTACAGCCAGGTGGTTCCCATGGAGGATTTCAACCTGCACTTGACGGGAGACATTCATGCGGTGAGCGCAGCCACGAACCTTCTGGCCGCTGCCATCGATGCCCGCATCATGCACGAGCGCAACTATGGCGAGAGATTCAAGCAGGTCACCGGACTGGATCCGCTGAACATTGATCCCTACACGGTCACCTGGAACCGCGTGGTGGACGTTAACGACCGAGAGCTGCGCAATGTTGTCATGGGCCTGGGTACCAAATATGATGGCCTCCCGCGCCAAGGCGGCTTCGATATTTCGGTCGCCAGTGAGGTCATGGCGATCCTGGCGCTGACCACCAGCCTCAAGGATATGAGGCAGCGTCTGGCGCGCATCGTTATCGGTCAAAACGAAAAAGGCGATCCGGTGACGGCCGAGGGCCTGGGAGTCGCTGGAGCCATGACCGTGCTCATGAAAGACGCTATTATGCCCAACCTGATGCAGACTCTGGAGGACACCCCGGCCTTCGTCCACGCCGGACCTTTCGCCAATATCGCTCATGGCAATAGCAGTATAATCGCTGACCAGATCGCCCTCAAACTGGCTGATTACGTGGTCACGGAATCTGGGTTCGGCGCGGACATCGGCATGGAGAAATTCTTCGATATCAAGTGCCGTTACTCTGGCCTGGTCCCCAATGTCGTCGTGCTGGTTTCCACCATTCGTGCACTGAAGATGCATGGCGGTGGACCGCGAGTTGTGGCTGGCCGGCCATTGGACCCCGCCTACACGGAGGAGAATCTCGAACTGTTAGATAAGGGCACATCTAACCTGGCCAAAAACATCAGCATCGCGAAAATGTTTGGTATCCCGGTCGTGGTAGCAGTCAACCGCTTCGAACATGACACCGACGCCGAAGTTAAATTGGTTCAAAAGCGGGCTCAAGAAGCCGGTGCCCATGCAGCGGTTCCTTCCAACCATTGGGCTGAGGGCGGTAAAGGCTCGATCGAACTTGGCGAGGCCGTCCTTGACGCCTGCGAACAGCCCAACAATTTTAAGTTCCTCTACCCGCTCGACATCCCGATCAAAGAGAAGATCGAGACCATCGCTGCCAAGGTCTATGGCGCGGATGGGGCCGACTATACCCCCCAGGCAGAGAAGCAGATCGCAGCCTATGAGAAAGCTGGCTTTGGAGACCTGCCAATCTGCATGGCCAAGACACACTTGAGCCTCAGTCATGATCCCGCATTGAAGGGTGTCCCAACCGGGTTTGTGGTTCCCATTCGCGAGGTGCGCGCCAGCGTGGGTGCTGGCTTCATCTATCCGTTGCTGGGAGAGATGCGCACGATGCCCGGCTTGCCCTCCACACCGGTCTTCATGAACGTGGATCTGGACGAAGAGGGCAAAGTTGTCGGCTTATTCTAGCTGGCACAGGGTACAGCAAG
>DASQQR010000377.1:0-2422 GCA_035643335.1 Anaerolineales bacterium | reverse complement strand
TATCTGGTGGTTGGGATTTTGGAAGCAGAAACCAACGTCTTGGGCGAGCTCATGGGTGGGGGTAAGGGATACATCCTTTCCCAGCACAGTGACCTTGCCCCGATCCGGCTGCAGCAGGCCAATGATGTGACGCACCAGGGTAGTCTTGCCCGAGCCGTTACGCCCCAGGATGGCCACCAGCTCGCCAGAATTGATCGTCAGATTCACCCCATCGAGAGCCGCATTGTTGCGATCGTAGGAAAAAGAAACGTCCTGTATTTCGATAACGGGCGAGCCGCCTGGTAGCTCGGGGATAGTGGTGTGATCTGTTTGGATCTTCCCCAATTTATAACGGGAGGCGAATGCCCGGTAGAAGTCATCAGGTGTGAGGAATAGGGAGCCGAGCCGGAACTGCTCAGCCAATCGCACAATCGCAGGCCGGGTGAAAACTTCTGGTAAGTCTCCGGCGGCGAGCACTTCATTTACTGGCCCGTCCCGCACAATCTCGCCCTTATCGAGCACAACCACCCGGTCGACCAGCGGGATAACTTCTTCCAGGGCGTGCTCAACAATCACCAGCGTCTTGCCACGCTGCTTGGCCACGTCCACCACCACTCTCAAAACCTGGGTTCTTCCAAGCGGGTCGAGATTGGCAAGGGGTTCGTCCATGATATAAATTTCTGGATGCATCACATAGATGGCCGCAATGACGCAAGCCTGCTGTTCCCCTCCCGACAGGCTGTGAGGATCGCGCTCTTCGTATCCGTCTAAACGGGTGGCCTTGAGGCCCTCTGCCACCCGGAGGTTTATCTCATCGCGCGGCACGCCCAAGTTTTCCGGCCCGAAAGCGATCTCGTCGGCAACACTGGCGGTCACCAGTTGGCTCTCGGGATCTTGAAACACCATTCCCACCAGAGAAGCCAAACCCCCAATTCTGACCCGCCTGGTATTGTAGCCGCGCACCAGTACCTCTCCGCTCAATTCGCCCTCATGATAGTGAGGCACCAATCCATTCATGCAGCTGCAGAGTGTAGTCTTGCCACTGCCTGCAGGACCGGTAATTAATACGATTTCACCCGGGGCGATGCGGAGATTTATTTTTTGTAGAGCGAGGTTTTCAGAGCCTTCATAGCGGAATGAAACATCGTGAAACTCGATGTCGTAATTCATCGTTGCCATTCAGCAATAATAACCCAAGCCGCAACTCGGTGCAAGATTGCGACTTGGGGATTGGTATTTTGGTTAGGTTGGATCGACTTACCAAAGAGGCCGGCGGTAGCGCTCCGGCAAAGCGGCCAGGATAATAGTGGTCACAATTGTCGTGAAAAATGCTTCAGGTAACGCGCCGACTTCCAACGCGCCTAACAGGGCGAAAAAGCCGCCGTATTCCGGATCGGGGTAAAAGATAACCAGCCCAACGACGAACAATGGCACTACAATCAGGATGTAATATCCCAAAACCTGCAGCGCCCAGAACCCTAGTTGAGCGATTCTATTCTCTCGAAAACGCCAGCTCAGATTCTTATATACAAGCCCGCTGTAGATACCGCCAACGATATGTGCCAATAGGCTGGCTAGAGGAATCCCGGGTTCGGCGAGACCGGCCAGGATTCCGATCACAATGCCGCCAATCGGGCCGGTAAGGGAGGCACCTGTGGTCGTAAAGATCTCGCGGGGATCGGTGACAACCGGGGTCCCGGGGATGGGAATCGTGATCCCAGCCAGAACAATGGCAAGTGCTGCACCCCCAAAGGCAGCCGCGATGCCCACCTGCCGGGCGGACAGGATCGGTTTTCGTTCAGCCTCAATGCTTACGGATGGGGGTCGATCTGACATTTTTCTCTCCTTCTTAGGTGAATTTATTCCTAAAACCCCGAGAGAGAAAAGAAGATACGTTTCTTTACAAGATTTTTATACTTGCTCTGGTTGAGGTGTGCGCAGCTCCCGGAGCGATTGCTGGTCCAGGCTGGCGTAGCGGGGCATGTCGATCATGTTCATACGCACCATGCGCTCTGTCATCTTGGAAAGGAACAGGCGATTGATCTGCGCGTCGCTCATAATACGACGCAATGCGGCCGCGGGCAGTCTCAATAGCGTTGTGGCTTCCTCGGCAATTACATTGGCCGTACGCGGCACACCGGTAAGAGCCGCAATCTCGCCAAAGAAGTCGCCAGCGTTCAGTATTTCTAGAGGCCGGTAATCTCCGGCTTCCTCGCGACCGGCCACGGCGCGCCCGTCCAGGATAAAGTAAGCCTCGTCTGACACCTCGCCTCGCTGCAGGATCACGGTTCCAGCCGGCGCCTCGTGGATGTGACCGGACGACATTAATCCTTCCCGTTCCACCCTGGATAGTCCTGAGAGGGCAGGAAATCTCACTGCCAGGGTGTCCAGATCGACCGGCGTGGGAAGCCGGCCGGTGCCCAAGCCCGGCGCGGTCGGAGCT
>DASQQR010000376.1:0-4826 GCA_035643335.1 Anaerolineales bacterium | reverse complement strand
CCATCCCCGTCCTGCCGCGGCGCATGAATCGCAACGTTGGCGCCTTTATCACCCTCTACGGCGCGGAGCTGCCCTTTGTGGATCCGCGCGATCTGGATGGCGAGCCCATCCGGGAAGTTACCCTGGTCGACACCCAATCCTTCACCAGCGTCAAAGGTATGGGACCAGGGACCAGGTTTCGCGTCATAGACCATCACCCCCTGCGAGAGGACACACCCTCTGACTGGGAAGTCACCAGCGAGCCGACCGGCGCAACTGCTACCCTGTTCGTGGAGGGCTTACGCGAGCGCGACGCTCTCTTCAACACCATGGCGGCCACTTTGTTACTGCTGGGAATCTACGAAGATACCGGTTCGCTCACCTACACTCGCACTACCCCGCGAGACCTGAGCGCAGCAGCTTACCTGCTGGAACATGGAGCCAGCCTGGAGATCGCGGCGGACTTCCTCAACCACCCGCTCTCAAGCCGGCAGCAAGATCTGTATGACGAGATGCGCGCCACTGCCGAGACCCATCACATTCATGGTCACACGATCATCATCGCCTGTGGTGACGCAAGGGACATGAACGAAGAGCTCTCCACAGTAGCGCACAAACTGCGCGATCTACTCGACCCGGATGCCCTCTTCCTTCTCGTCACCACTCAGGGCGGCGTACAGCTGATCGCCCGCTCCACCAGTGATAACATTGATGTCTCTGAAATCGCCGATCACTTCGGCGGCGGTGGCCACGAGCGCGCCGCGGCCGGCCTGATTAAGGACACGGATATCAGGCAGGTCCGCGGCGAGCTCATCGCTATCCTCCCGGATCACGTCCACCCGGCTATTACGGTGGCCGAGATCATGTCTTCTGACCCCCAACTACTCTCTCCCGATACCCCGGTCAAGGAAGCCGCTCGCCGCATGCAGCGCTACGGCTATGAGGGCTACCCCGTGGTCGAGCGTGGCAAAGTCATTGGCTTGCTGACCCGCCGCGCCGTGGACCGCGCTCTCTCCCACAAGTTAAACCTGACGGCTGAAAAACTGATGGACGCTGGAGATTGCCATGTCCATCCGGGGGATTCGGTCGAACGCTTACAGCGCGTGATGACGGATAGCGGCTGGGGGCAGATCCCGGTGGTTGATCCGGAAAGCGGCGAGGTTGCCGGCATTGTCACTCGCACCGACCTGCTCAAGACCCTCAGCCGTGAGCCCAAGACCCCGGGGCGCCAGAATTTCGCCGATCGCCTGGAGAACGCCCTGCCCCCGGCACGGCTGGCCCTGCTCAGAGCCGTCGCACAGGTCGCGTACCAGCAACGCTGCGCCCTCTACATCGTCGGCGGTTTTGTGCGCGATTTGCTGCTCGAGCGCCCTGGCCAGGATTTCGACCTGGTCGTCGAGGGCAACGCGGTGGAATTGGCACGTGGCCTGGCCAGGCATTATGGCGGCCGGGTTACCAGCCACGCCCGCTTCGGCACCGCTAAGTGGCATATCGCCGAGGTACGTCCGAAGCTGCGCCTTGCCCTGGCGAAGCAGAAGAAACAAGCGCGACCTCCTGATGGTGATTTGCCCGATTTTCTTGATCTGGTCACCGCCCGTACGGAATTCTACACCCATCCCACCGCCCTTCCAACCGTTGAGCGGGGCAGCATCAAGCTCGACCTGCATCGCCGGGATTTCACCATCAATACCCTGGCCCTGCGCCTTGACGGCCCTCATTATGGCGAGCTTCACGACTACTGGGGAGGTCTCAACGACCTGCGCGAAGGCCTGGTACGGGTCCTGCACTCGCTCTCTTTCGTCGACGATCCCACGCGCATGTTGCGAGCCGTGCGCTTCGAGCAGCGCTTTGGCTTCAAGATCGAAAACCGCAGCCTCGAACTGCTCCTGGAGGCCCGCACTTTGCTCGATCGTGTGTCAGGAGACCGCGTCCGGCATGAGCTCGACCACATCCTCGTGGAAGAGCGTGTGTGTGCCATGATGGCGCGCTTGCATGAATTGGGATTGTTAGGCGCCATTCATGAAGAACTCACCTGGGACGAGTGGCTTTGTGATAAATTCGAAGCCTTGCCAGAGGCGGCCAGCGATCTACCCTGGGGTTTGGAGCCCGACCTCAAGGGCATCCCGGTGAAGCAGGGACTGGCCTATATCCTGTGGCTGATCCGCCTGCCATCGGACAGCGCGCGGGCGGTCATCGCCAGGCTTAAGATCCCGCGTGTGCTGGTCGATCACGCGCTGGCAGCCAGGCATTTGCGACATGACCTGCCGTCTTTAACCGGTGCTTCCCCGAGCCAGATCGCTGGCCGCCTGGATGAAGTGCCGCCCCTGGCGATGTATGCCGTCTATATTGCTTCTGATGATGAGCGATTGCAGGCCACCATTCAGGAATACCTGACCAACTGGCGGCATGTTACTCCCAATCTCGATGGACACGATCTGCGCGCTCGCGGCCTTCCGCCTGGACCCATTTACCGCCACATCCTTGAGTCCCTGCGGGATGCCTGGTTGGACGGCGAAATTACTACAGAGGAACAAGAATCTGCCCTGGTGGACCAGATGATCGCCGAGCACGCCGAATAAGCGCCCATGTCCGAACTGACCGATCAAGTTGTCATCCGCAACGTTACGCGCAAGGATCTACCTGCCTTAGAGTGGAATGGCCAATACAAGCACTTCCGCCGCCTCTTCAAGTATGCCTACCGGCGCGCAGAAGAGGGCAACGCGGTGCTCTGGATTGCCGAACTGTATCCCCAGGGGATCATCGGACAGGTGTTCGTGCAGCTCGTCAGCCAGCGCAACGAACTCGCCGATGGCGAGACGCGCGCCTATATCTATGGTTTCCGCGTGCGGCCCCAATACCGCGGCGAGGGTATCGGCACCCGCCTGATGCAAACCGCTGAAGACGACCTGCGCCAGCGCGGATTTCAACAGGTTTGCCTCAACGTCGGCCGGGATAACTTCAGCGCCCGGCGTCTATACGAACGCCTCGGGTACCTTATCGTCGCGCCGGAGCCGGGAATCTGGTCTTACGTGGACCATATGGGCCGCCGCCGCCAGGTGCAAGAACCCGCCTGGCGTATGGAAAAAGTGCTCTAAATTGTTGAAAAGAAACTTTAAATTCTACTTGCATATCGCTGGATTTCGTGCTAGAATCAATCTGAGGTGGGGGGCGGCAGATAGTGATGTCTCCGAAAAGTGGGTATCCCCCACTTTTCTTTCGTAATGGAGACCTCTGACCAGCCCCTCAGAAGCAATTATGAGTATCACCCAAAAAAGAAGGGGGTGGTGAGTTTTCTTTGAACTCACATTTCCCCTCGTTTATTGAGATGATACATTTACAAGTTATGTGGAGAAATTGTAGGCATGAAGAACGAGTTCGCGCTGGCTTTTAACGAGGTTTTGGAGGACAAACAACTGCCCAAGGAGGTCGTCCTGGAGGCGCTTGAAGCCGCCATGGTTTCGGCCTACCGGCGGGCGGTCAACGCCTCCAACGCCCAGCTTGTTGAAGCTAAAGTGGATCCAGAGACCGGCAAAGTGGCCATCTTCGCCGAGAAGGAAGTGGTCGAGGGCGTGCAGGATCCACGTACCGAAGTCACCCTCAAGGAAGCGCGCAAGGCGGATCCAGATGCAGAGATTGGCAGCATCGTGACCGTCGAATCGACTCCGGATGACTTCGGTCGTGTAGCCGCACAGACCGCCCGCCAGGTGATCCAACAGCGCATCCGCGAAGCAGAGCGGGATGCGCAGCTGGATTACTTCAGCAAACAAATTGGAGAAATCCTGAGCGGGGTGGTACAGGCCGTCAACTCTCAGGCCGTGACGCTGGGTCTGGATATGAAGGCGGAAGGGATAATGCCCCGCAACCAGCAAATTGGTGGTGAGCGTTTCCGCCTCCACGATCGCGTCCGGGCGCTGCTGTTGGAGGTAAAATCGACCCCCCGCGGGCCCCAGATCATCCTCTCACGTGCTCACCGCAACTTCCTGCGCCGCCTCTTGGAGAACGAGGTGCCTGAAATTTACCACGGGCTTGTAGAAGTGCGCTCAATCGCCCGGGAGCCCGGACAACGCTCCAAAGTGGCCGTCGCCGCGCTGCAAGCTGGTGTGGACCCAGTGGGCGCCCGTGTAGGGATCCGGGGTGTACGCATTCAGGCGATCGTACGTGAATTGAACGACGAGAAAATCGACGTCATCGAGTGGAATCCCGATCCGGCAGCTTACATCGCCAAGGCCTTAAGCCCGGCGCGGGTGACTGGCGTCTATCTCAACGAGTTCGCTCGCGGAACCAAGACGGCCACGGTCGTGGTTCCCGAGGACCAACTCAGCCTGGCCATCGGTCGCGACGGGCAGAATGCCCGCCTGGCCGCCAAGCTCACCTCATGGCGTATTGACATCAAGAGCCTGCCAGAGGCAGCCGCAGATGCGCTTTACAAATTGCAGAACGAACCTGAATTCGCTGCAATTGCGGCGGAAGAGGCCGATAACGTCTCCCAAATCGAGATGGTCCTCGCCAAGAAGAACGAAGGTCGCCCGGTTACCCCAGAGGAGTATTCTGCACTGGCCCAGTTTGTGGACCGGGTTGAACGCGGTGTTATCGAACAGCGCCGTGAGAAGAAAAGGATTGAAAAAGAACGCCGGGAGGCTGCCGTCGGAGCGGTCCCAGAAGAAGCTTTCGATATGCAGTTGGAGGAATTGGAACTCAGCACCCGTGTGCACTCCCTGCTGGAAGAAGCTGGTTATGACACCGTCGGCGATCTTATGGTCCAGATGCACATGGATTCGGACGCCATCACTGATCTTAGCGGTGTCGGTCCGAAATCGATGGAGGAAATCGAGACGACCCTGGCCGAA
>DASQQR010000375.1:0-15408 GCA_035643335.1 Anaerolineales bacterium | reverse complement strand
CTCCATACCAGACGGATCTCAAGCCGACCTTTGGACAACAGATCGCCTGGGGAGAGTCTAACGCCATCGTCTTCGCCAACTCGGTGATCGGGGCGCGCACCGAACGATATCCAGATTTACTGGACATCTGCTGTGCGATCACGGGACGAGTGCCCGCAGCAGGATTACACCTCACCGAAAACCGCGCTGGTCAAGTACTCATCGACTTGATCGAAATTCCACTTGAAATCCAGATGGATAACTCGTTCTATCCCGTCCTGGGCCACCTGGTGGGAAGGATCGCCCGAGACCAGAATCCTGTGATAAACGGTCTACAAGTCGCGCCCACGGAGGACCAGCTCAAGGCGTTCGGCGCGGCGGCGGCATCCTCCGGCAGCGTGGCACTGTTCCACATCCCGGGCGTCACCCCCGAGGCACCCGACCTCGAGGCGGCCTTTCAAGGCCTAGCCCCCAAAAAGACGGTTGAACTCAGAATGAATCACCTGCGCGCCGGCCGCAGAGAACTGACCACGGCCAATGGCGAGCAGCTCGACATGGTCGTCCTGGGCAGCCCACATTTCTCACTGGCCGAGTTCAGGGCCCTGGCTCCGCTGTTGGAGGGAAAACACACCCACTCCGGAGTGACGTTTTTAGTCACTTCCAGCCGAGCGATGGTCCATCTGGCGAGGCAGGCCGGTGTCCTGGAACCTCTGGAAGCCTTCGGCGGGAAAGTGACGGTGGATACCTGTATCCTGGCAACACCCATGCTGCCCCCGGATGTCAAGATCTTGATGACAAACTCGGCCAAGTACGCTTACTATGCGCCCGGTCTGCTGGACACTGCAGTGACCTTTGGAAACCTGAAAGACTGCGTACAATCGGCCGTGAAGGGTCACGTCGTGCGGGATGAGTCCCTATGGGAAGGATAATTCAAGGCAGACCTGTGGTTCCGGGTAAGGCCAAGGGCGAACTGCTGGCCAGTGACGAACCGCTCTCGTTGTGGGGAGGATACGACCACCGAAGTGGTAAAATCACCGACCGGCGCCACCCGCTATGCGGGGAAAGCGCCGCCGGGAAGGTGCTGGCGCTGCCCTTCACCAGGGGCTCCTCTACGACGACTGCAGTGCTCCTGGAAGCCCTGCGAGCCGGCACCGCTCCGGTTGCGATCCTGATAACCGGGGTGGACACGTTTTTTGCCCTGGCCGCCATCGTGGCTGACAAGATGTACCAGGTGAACCTCCCAATCATCGCCATTTCCCCAGAGGACCTCGCGGCGCTTAAGCCGGGTGAGCGAGTGGAAATTCGGGAAGATGGTACTATCTTCCTGAACTGGGGAGTGAGCAATGCTGACTAGGGAGGCTCTTTCCCGGTATTTCCCTAACCAGTTATTACAACCTATCCGACTGTTTCAAACTTACCCTCGCGAGAACCTGCGCTCGGACCTGATCGCTGGCCTTACCGTCGCGGTGATCCTGATCCCGCAAGCGATTGCATTCACCCTGATCGCCGATCTGCCGGTTGAAATGGGCCTGTATGCGGCCGTATTGGGGGCCGTTGTTGGGGGATTGTGGGGTTCAGCGAACCAGCTGCATACCGGTCCAGCCAATGCTATCTCCCTGCTGGTGGCGTCCGCATTGGTCTCCATTGCGGAGCCAAATTCAAGCCCATACATACTGGCCGCCGGGATGCTGGCGGTCATGGCGGGACTCTTCCAGACTTTTCTGGGGTTGGCCCGCTTAGGGGTGCTGGTAAATTTCGTCTCACACTCCGTGATCATAGGCTTCACCACCGGCGCGGGCATCCTGATCGGCATCAAACAGATCGAGCCGCTCCTAGGCGTGACTCTGCCGAATTCTTCAGTCCTGGCAACTCTATCGGGCGCAGCCACGCAGCTGACCAGC
Source organism: Anaerolineales bacterium (assembly GCA_035643335.1). Lineage (GTDB taxonomy): Bacteria > Chloroflexota > Anaerolineae > Anaerolineales > UBA4823 > DASQQR01. The sequence goes on along the minus strand of DASQQR010000375.1, from coordinate 13,528 downwards.
GTTCACCTACCGACTCTCCTGATCGGTACCGGCACGATCGCGCTAATCCTGGTAATCCACAAATTAAGCCCCAAGCTACCCGGCCCATTGATCGCTATGATCCTGGCTTCAGCCGCGGTCTTCGTTCTCAGGCTCAATCATTCGGGAGTTGGCGTGATCGGCGAATTGCCGCGAACGCTGCCTCCGCTGGCTGATCTCCCCATCTTCAAGCTGGAGCTCATTTCCCAGCTGTCGTCCGGGGCCCTGGCGATCGCGTCCATTGGATTGGTGCAAACCGCAGCCATAAGCCGTGCGCTGGCCGCCCAGACCGGCCAGCGGATGGATAACAACCAGGAATTTGTCGGCCAGGGTTTGGCAAATATCGCCGCTGGTCTATTCTCCGGATACCCCATCTCTGCTTCCTTCGCGCGCTCGGCAGTGAACGAGGAAGCCGGGGCGAAAACACCGCTGGCCGCACTGTTTTCAGGGGTCTTCGCCTTGCTGGCGATGTTCGCCCTGGCTCCCCTGGCTGCTTACCTGCCTTTATCCGCCCTTGCGGGTGTGCTTATCCTGACGGCGGTCCGGCTGGTAGACTACAAAGCAATCCTGCGGATCTGGCGCGGCGCCCGAAAGGATGCGGTCATTTTGCTCATCACGTTGGTGGGGACGCTGTTCCTGCGGCTGGATTTCGCGGTTCTGGCCGGTATACTGCTTTCCTTCGCCATCTATATCATGGATACCAGCGCCCCGCGGGTGCGCGCTGTGATGCCCGACGAGGACTTCCGGCATTTCGTCCCCCGAGTAGACAAGCCCCAATGCCCGCAGCTGGGCGTCTTAGAGATTCAAGGCGATCTATACTTCGGCGCGGTAGATCACGTAGAGGAATCCATCCAACAACATCTAGCGCGCAATCCGACGCAACGATTTCTGCTGCTGCGCATGCACAACGTCAACCAGATCGACTTCAGCGGAATCCACATGTTGGAAAACGTGGTCAATACTTGCCGGAGTCGAGGGGGAGGCATGTACATGGTGCGCATCAAGAAACCCGTATTGGAGCTAATGAAATCCACGGGATTCCATGGATTCCTGGGGGCGGATCATTTTCTCGATGAGGACAAAGCCATCGAGCATTTGTTTTACAAGATTCTCGACCCGGCTGTGTGCATTTACGAGAGCAACACGCGGACATTCCGTGAATGCCAAAACCTAGTCAGGCCAGATTACGCGGTTGAAATCCCGGTCATGCAAGTCCTGCAATCGACAGTGGATGAGATCCCGCCCAGAGACCTCTGGCAACGATTGCACCAGGAAGAGCTGCCGGCCGTGTTCGACGTAAGGGAGCCACGTGAGTACCAACAAGGTCATATTCCCAAGGCCCGCCTCTTCCCACTGCCGAAATTACTCGAAAATTATCGTGAGCTGCCGGATGGCCAGCAGATCGTGCTGGTGTGCCGCAGCGGGCGACGAAGCACACGCGCGGCCCGGTACCTGCAGAGCAAGGGCTACAACCAAGTATGCGTGCTGCAAGGAGGTATGCTGAAATGGGAGGCGGAAGGCTTGTTCGAGGCGTTAGGAAAGTGAGTCTCGATCCATGAACGCTCATCACGCCCGAAATCTGGGCCTGGATCTAGTGCGAGCCACTGAGGCGGCTGCCCTGGCGGCGGGCCGTTATATGGGCCTGGGGCAACCGGACGAGGCCAACCTGATCGCCACGGATGGCATGCGCACGGAGCTGGATTCCCTGGAGATGCGCGGCCACATCGTCATCGGCGAGGAATCCCATCACCAATACAAATCCTCCCTGGATACCGGCCAGATCGTGGGAAGTGGAAAGGGGCCAGAGATGGACGTAGTGGTAGACCCGATCGATGGCCGGCGATTGCTCAGCCAGGGACAGGCGGGAGCCATAGCGGTGGCTGCGGTGGCGCCGAGCGACTCCATGTGGTCACCAACGCCGGGGGTATACATGGAAAAAATCGTGGTGGACCGGGAGGTGGGCGATGCGTTGGTCGAAGAATGTCTGGATGCTCCGGCTGCCTGGACGCTTTCGCTGGTAGCGCGGGTCAAACACAGAGAAGTTCGCGACCTGATCGTGTTCGTCCTGGACCGGCCGCGCCACGCTGATTTGATCGACGAAATCCGGAGCTCTGGAGCCAGAGTGATGTTGCGTCCAGATGGCGACATCTCCGGTGCATTGCTGGCGGCCTCGGGGTTGGGGAAAGTGGACGTGATGATGGGAATCGGCGGCGTACCGGAGGGTGTAATTTCGGCCTGCGCGGTGAAATCCATGGGGGGAGCCATGTTAGGACGCCTGGCGCCACAGAGCGAACAAGAGCGAAACCGGTGCGAAGAAGCCGGGCTGGATATGAAACGCATCCTGAGCCTTGTTGATATCGTCTCAAGCAATGAAATCTATTTCGCAGTCACCGGGATCACCGATGGACCTCTGTTGGATGGCGTTCGTTACCGCGGCGATGTAGCCGAGACACATTCGCTGATCCTGCGCTGCGAAACCATGACGCGCCGCTTCATTCGAGCTGACCACGTCCTGGAGGAAGTGCGAGGCTAAGCGAAAGGAGTAAACCACATGTTCATTTTACGCTTCATCTTCAAAACGATTACGACTCTGCTGGCGGCTCTCGCCGGCAATTGGACCGGGGACCGGCTGCGCGGCCAGGTCACCGGCCAAAATGGTCACCTGTTGCGACTGGTGCATACCAACGAACAGGGTGAGTCCATCGTGGCCATCAATCCCCTGTTGAGCAACCTGATGCCAGCCTTGATCCTGGGCTCCGTAGGCCGGCCGCGATGGTTGTACACATTCGTTGGCGGGGTCCTGGCGAGCATATTTCTGGGAGACCGGTACGAGGAGCGATTTATGGAATACTTGCGGGGTGAAAGATCCATCGGTTTAGGAGGCATAAGTGAGCTTACATAAATTCGGTCCTTTCTATATTGATCTTGACGAAATCCTGTGGGTCAAGAAATTTACACCCGAATTATTACCGGCTAATGTGGTCAGGCAGGAGAACGTCGGCGGCGTGCGGATTGGAATTGGTCAAAGCGAGATAACGATATACGAGGATGAACCAGGGTATGAGGAATTCACCAGTTGGCTCGAGAATCAAGCAGAGGCAGCCTGACCGGCCGGGAATTCGCGCATGAAACCAGGCTACCAACTTATCACTTTCGACATTTACTCCGCCCTTTTCGATATCGAGAGCAGCCTGTTGCCGATCATCGAGAGCGCATTGGACAGCGAGATCGAATCTCTGGGCTTTCTGCGCACCTGGCGGCAAAAGCAAATGGAATACGTTCTGATCAGCAACTCATTGCAGCGCGGTCGCATCTCTTTTAAGGCGATCACACGCCGCGCCCTGGATTATGTCCTGCGACGCGCTTCCCTAGAACTGCCCCAGATGAAGCGTGAGGATTTGGCGCTGGCCTGGGACCGGCTACGGCCCTGGCCCGAAGCGGAGGCGGTGGTGGCAGAGGTCAAGGCGAAGGGCTATGTGATCGGGGCGCTGTCCAACGGGGACGAGGCCATGCTGCGAGCGCTGCAGGCGCAAATCTCCACCGCTTTCGATCATTTCTTCGCTTCCGACCAGGCCGGATATTACAAGCCCCACCCGGCCATCTATGCCCTCCCCTTAAAAGCTCTGGATTTAAGCCCCGATCAGGTGCTGCATGTCGCCGGGTCGGCCAACGACACGTTGGGGGCCAAATCCGCCGGGCTGCATTGTGCCTGGTCGAATCGCTTTGACGACGTGGTTCTGGATCCAAAATACGGACCCGACTATGAATTCAAGGATTTGCGCGGACTACTTTCTGTTATTTAGATGCTCACTTAGAGAAGAATTGGTATCTCAATAATTTATTGAGAAGTTACAAGAGTTACCCCCCAATGACCGCCCCTGATGGGGCGGTCATTGGTTCTTCAGAATTCAATTCTAGTAATAATTCTTGTCAATGCCGCCACCAGCGTTACCGCCAATTCCAAGGGCAGCTGCCAGTCGTTGGAGCCAATTGGCTGGCCGGCCGGTGCCGACACCGCCCTCGGCCCCCATAGCCTGACCACCTAATGCGGAGCCGCCAGCAGCCTGACCACCGGTAGCCGCGCCACCCATCGCATCACTGCCATATGCGGCGCTGCCGGCAGCATGACTGCCCGCGGCTGCGCCACCTGCGGCCTGTGCTCCGGATGCAACGCCACCGGCAGCGGCACCGCCCGCAGCCTGTGCACCTGAAGCCACACCACCGGCTGCAGCGCCGCCAGCCACCTGACCGCCGGCAGCGGCACCGCCCATGGCATCACCACCATAAGCAGCGTGGCCCATAGCACTTCCGCCCGCGGCCTGCCCACCCGCAGCTGAACCGCCCGTAGCATCGCCACCATAAGCGGCGTGACCCATGGCAGTTCCGCCCGCAGCTGAGCCGCCGGCTGCCTGGCCGCCAGCGGCGGAATGACCCATGGCGCTCGCGCCTGCAGCATGACCACCCGCAGCTGAGCCGCCGGCTGCTTCACCACCGCGCGCGTACCCGCCAGCGGCCTCGCCACCGGAGGCCTGCCCACCGAACATCTCCGCCCCGAAGGCAAGGAACGACATGGACAGTCGGTCCTCCAGATTATTGGCGAAATCGTCGATGGTCTCAGCGGGAATCGACCTCAGAGCGCTGATCTCTTCCGAGGTCAGATCATAACCATCCAGAGCCTTATCGGGATCGCTGAATAGCGTTTTGCGAAATTCCTCATCCAAGACAGCTTTCCTAACAACTTTGCGGGTCTCTTTTGTACTCACAAGATCCTCCTCTGACTATAAATCTTTCGTGACCTCTCAATAGGAAGGGGTGGGTGTTTTGTTGGAACGGGCGTCGCTGCGCTTATGGCCCGCTCCAACAAACACCCACCCCCCCAATTATTGAGAAGATACAATCTTTCTTTGGATTTCCTGCTTATACTATACCGGACGAGGACGCATTTGTCTGTGATGCAGGTCGGGCGTGAAAGTGATTAATTTGGACATCTTTAAGTGAAGTAATCCGGCAAAATTAGGTGAATTTGATCACTCGTGATCTGTGATCCAGCTCACAGCCCCCGAATAAGGAAAAGACTTATTTCAATTCGGGAAGCGGGATGGGGCGCTCGTGCGGTTTGCATAACCCACAAAAGACCGCGTCGGCCACCACGATGGCTTTCTGAACGCCGCCTTCCCCAGAGTAAATGCTGACGATATAGGGCGAAGTGTTAATGTGATCTTTACACACGGCCCGGCCGCAAAACTGGCAAACGGCATGGGCAGTGCGATCGCAATGAATACAGTTCATATCCTTGACCTTTAATCCCTACGCTTTCGACGCGATGGGAGCGCGAAATCTAACCGCCAGAAAGGGGAGATCAACGTTTAGTATTTCTGAATGTCAGATACTGGCGCCAGCACGTTGAAAGAATGAAAGGCGCCGGGTACCGGTACGCGTGATGACCTGGCCTAATTGTGAGAAATTGGAGATCAGATTGAGAAAATAATTGCCATCCAAAGCCAGCAGTTTCGTCTCGCGGGTGGCGGTGACGGTAGCCGTGCGCGGGCGATTGTGCAGGAGTGCGACCTCTCCGAAGTATTCCCCGGGACCCTGACGAGAGAGTTCTACTGCGGTCCCATTGACCTGGCGAGTGATGACCACCTCGCCTTTCTCGACAATATAGAATTTGTCCCCCCAATCTCCCTCGCAAAAGACAACCTCTCCAGCCTGATAGGTCTCGGGTTCGAGAATGGCCACGAGGAGCTCGAATTCATGAATCTCCAGCTCATCGAAAATCGGCATGCCTCGCAGGAGCCAGCTGTAGCGCACATCGTTATCGACCTGTTCGGCCAGGCTTATATACTGCCGGACCAGGCGGTTGAAATCTTCTCGATCCAGCGAGAGCAAGATCGATGGTGTGGCTGCACGCACCGTAGCATTGCGGGGAGCACCGGTTACCAGGGCGATCTCACCGAAGTATTGCCCGGGGCCCTTGCGGTCGACTTCCCTTTCCACACCATCGGGCCCGGACTGGTAAACAGAGAGATTGCCCTTTTCTACGATGTAGAATTTGTCGCCCGCTTCACCTTGCTGCAGGATCAAATCGCCGGCCGCAAAGCGCTCCTTTTTCATACCGCTCAAGACACGGTCCAATTCCCCAGCGCTGCAAGTGGCGAAAAGCGGCACACGTTTAAGCGCCTTACGGCTGGTTGAACGCGTATCTTCGAATTGCTGGTTGAGGGCCAACCCCCAAGGGCGACGACTGAGGATCAATTCTCCAATCACCTCGCGGTTCTGCCAGCTAAGTTGATCCAAAGCATAGCCGAAGGTCAAGCGGGCCATCTCCCGCCCCAGCTCCCAGCTGATCAGATTGTGGAGCACGTCGAAAGCAAGGCCATACACGTCGGTCAATTCAGCTGCGCTGCGCCGGGACAGTTCCTGGTCGTCGAAATGGTTTCCGGCAATCGAAAGCCTGAGCCCATTTTTTTGCATTTCACTCGAGAACGCAGCTCCGAGCCTTTGCACCCCAAGATGACCGGATTCAAAGAATACCTGAGCGATGAGACGGCGAATGAGAACGGCGACTGATTGGCCGATGACCTGCTGGGTCTGGCTGGAAAGCTCTCCTCTCTCGTAGGAGGACAGTTCCGGAAGGCGAGCGTGAACCAGATGCAGTCCGCCGGCGGCCACTACCAGGGTTCCCACGATCGCGAAATCGCCCCGCGGCAAGCTAAGAAACCAGGCTATTCCTATGCACAAGCCTCCGACATGGATTAAAGCTATGGCCGGCCCCCGAGCGCTGCCTCGCAAGGCGATCAGATCCCAGCTCGTTACCATCACCAGGATCGAGGTCAGAATCAAGGAGAGGTTAGCGGATGGCACACCAGCAAACGTGGCCACCAACGTAAACCAGATCCCGCCAGCCAAGCCACCCAGGAGCAGGAAGCGGGCCCTCAGACGCCGGAAGGGATTCCAAACCATCAGCAGACCACCCAGGAGCAAGCCTCCCAAGCCGACTACTTGGAGCCAGACAGCGGCTGCCTCAAAGGCAGCGGCCGCCTTTGAGGCGGCGAGGGGTAAAGACCTATCCAGCAGGCCGATCCCGTTGGAAAATCCGGCCAGGCCTATCGCCAGGGCAAAAGTTACCAAGGCATAGCCGCGCGGTGCTCCGAGATACTGGCGGGCGAAAGCCAGCATCTGCCAGCTGGCGAGGGCTCCAAGCAGCAGGCTAAATAGAGCAAAGACCCATCCGACAGGATTCGGGAGGGCCAGAGGCAGACCCAGCCCAGCTGCCAACGCCAATCCACCGCCGATGCCCGCAAGACGCCAGTGGCGCTGAAGGTTTCCGGACTTCTCCAGCCGCGAAAGCAGGGTGCGTGCCAAGCGAACCAGGTTCAGGAGCATCAAGATAGCGAAAGACGAGATGGCGGCGACCAGCAAAAGGCTCAAAGCACGAGCGAACAGCGGATAGCCCGGTCCCAAGATCAATTTCAGGCTCTCACGAAAGCGGGTACGCCAAAAGAAAAAAGCTATGTAGAGGGCATAAGCTGTCCACAGAATCGAAAGCAGTCCGAAAATTGTGTAAATCCATTCGTCGCGGCTAAAGCGTTGGCGAGCCAGCACTTTGCCAAACAATTTTTTACGCACGAAGAGGATCGATTTTTCCCGCAGAGAGGTGACATCGAGCAGGTCCGAAAGCAAATAATAACCATCTAGCTTAAGCAGTGGGTTGACATTAATGAACACCGTGAAATAAGCAAACCCCGCCATCTTGAACAAGAAATTGTTGTAAGATTGAGCGGGGAACAAGGCTATAAGCAAAGCAGCCAGACCTCCCAGGATCAAACCGGTGTAGGGACCGTTCCAGGTGACCGCCAGACGAGCGCGCCTGGGCTCCAGCCAGATGTCGGTCGTCTCTACGTAGGCGGCCGGCATCCCAAAGTACAACATCAGGCCACCCCCTGGCACTTCGCGACCGAAATGCTTGACGGTCAGGGCGTGCCCGAGCTCGTGGATCAGTACCGGGAGGATGGCCGCAACCCACAGAAGAGCCAGACCCGGAACAATATCCTGGCCCAGGAACACATATTGCGGATCGTTCAAAACGTGATAAAAGGCCACCAGGCCGGCCAGACTCAGCATTGCCAGGAGAATCTTGGCGGGAGGGGTGAAGGCCAGCCAGCCACCGTATTTGTAGGCGGCAACGATGATACGATCTAAATTCCTTATGCTCAGTTTCTGGGTCAGGAAAATGCGGGCCGGGGCGCTCAACCTGTAGGACCAGGATCGCTTTTGAACCGCCTGATTGACCTGGTCCCAGACTGCAAGCGGTTCATCCGACAGCATCCAATTCCTGTAGAGCTGGTCGACGAGATGGGCGATCAGGCTGTGAGCGAACACGCCTGTGGCCATGAAATGCTCCACAATCAGCTCTTCCATGCTGGTGTGGCCATCCATTTGGGTCCAGAGACGATGTTCGGCGGGGGATAAGCGCAGATAGGTCTTCTTTTGGGGGTTTTTCAGAACGAAATAGGGCCCTTGACGGTCGCGTAATTCCCGGGTGATGACGGCTGGATTGGCTTCAGGTTTTTTGCCGGCTAAATTCGAGCGTCCCTTAATGAGCTCCCATACATCAGCAGACGCGGATTCCGGCGTCCGACCTGCAGCAGCATCCTGTGCGAGCCGACCCGCCAGGGCTGAATGCCATTCGCTCGCCACTCAGCGACCTCGTTCAAAGACCACGTTGCGCAAGCCGCTAGAATTGCACACCGAGAGCTGAGTCCCATCCATAGTGACCAAGCTCTGAGCCCTGAGGGCCATCAGCGCCTTGTTAACACTCTCCCGGGTGGCACCAACCATCGTCGCCAGGTCCCCCTGGGTCAATGGGATGCGGATGTCAATGGCGTCTCCCTGAGCGTGCCCATGGCGTTCGGCCAGACTCAAAATTTCATAGGCCAACCTTCCCTGCACATCTTGAAAGGTCATGGCTTCCGCATGGTTGATATAGGCACGCATACGCTTGACCAGGATCCCGAGCAACGCCTTGGTCACTGGAGGGTATTGTTCAAGGATCGCCTCGAGATCCGTACGGGAGATCATCCAAACCACGGTCCGGGTCAGGGTGATGGCAGTGGCTGAATGGTAATTATTATCCAGGCTGGATAACACTCCGAAGAGATCTCCGGGGCCGAAAACGTCGAGGGTCAGCTCCTGTCCGGTGCGACCTATGCTGAAAGCCCGGATCCAGCCATCTTCAATCAGGTAGAGCATCATGCCGGGCATATCCTGGTGGAATAAGATTACCCCAGGCGCAAAGGTACGCTGGCGCATCCGGTCAGCAATTTCAGCAAGCTGATCCTGGCTCAGACAGGAAAAAAGCGGAAGTCTTTCAAGGAAAGAACCCGCCTCTTCAGAGAGGTCAAGGGTACTGGAATATAAGCTCATAATCCAACTCCATGGTAGTAACGGGAGCGGTGGGCGAAATCACCAAGGCCGCAAAAGGCACCGCTTCTCCCAAGCCATCAATTTCGAACTCAGCAGTTTGATCCGGCTGCACATCGATCCAGGAAATCTGAAGGGGATCGCTCGACTTGACCACCCAGGTAATCCAGTTAACGGGCACAATATTGGCGCTGCGGATGAAACCATGGCTCTCCCAGCCTCCCGAGTCATCCTCGGCGCCGTCAAAGTAACCCAACTCGGGGATCTCGATATCATCCAGCTGCACACCGTCACGATTGGTGGTGAAGTCGTTGACCACCTCAAAGCGCAGCTGGATGACCTGACCGGCATACGGACTCAGATCAATCGACTCGTCCAGCCATTTCAAACTGGAGCCTGTGTAAGCCGTCCCGTAGGAAATATCCTGCGGATCCTGGTCCGTGCCATGAGAGGTCTTGAAGGCCGTCCAGGTCTTCCCACTGTCCGTGGATACCTCCACATAGCCAAAATCGTAAAATTCCTCCAGCTCGTACCAGACCTTATATTTGAGGGTCGCAGTTTTTAACGCGCTCAGATCAAAGGTGCGGGTGAGACTGAACTCGGATTCATCGCCTCTATTCGAGTACCAGGCGAACTGGCCACTGGGAGGGTCTACCGGGGTCAGAGGCGCCAGAGGGGCACCTTTGAAAAACACTTTGACCGGCTGGTCCGATTCAACTTTGTAATAACGTGCCCCGTACGGCGGCAGCCGGTCCGTGATGGAGTCGCCGCGGAAAGAGCGGATCTCGTCCCAGACCGGAGGCACGGGAGCGACGTTCTGATAGCCAAACTGGCCTTGCATCAGGCCAGGCTGGTTGATGAGGTTGGCCAACAGCCAGGAGGCGTACACGTCACTGAAGCGGGGCGGGTTGGGCAAACGATCCAGCTCCTCCTGAATGCTCTGCACACCCGGATCGGGATTATTGACCAAATCCTTGATGAATTGGGCGCCAAACTGCTCAAACAGGTAGATGGCGAACAAGCGCTCCGCCCCATAGTGGGCGAAGACGGCATCGTAATTGTCCCCTGCAGTGCGCTCCGGTCGAGAGGTGAGCTGGATCTCCGGGTGCTCGGCGAATAACTCGGCGTTGGTCTTCCCAATCGCGCTGCTGGCCTCGGGTGCACCGGCGAGGAAAGTGGCCAACTCACCCATGGCTTCATTGAGCCACAAATCCTCATTGGGATCGCGCGACCAGTGGATGAGATGCTGGTATTCATGGGCCAGCTCGCCGGCAAAAGATGAGGAATCCATGCGCACTCCGCCAAGATTGACGACAAACATTTCCCTCTGGTTGGAGTACGGGTAAAGACTGGCCGGATACTCGTTGCTGGTACTGAAGTAACCGAAAAAACCACCCCACTGTGGTTCCCTAACCAGCAGAATATGGATCAAGGGATCGTCATCGATCCCGGGTGACCATTCCTTACCAAAAATCAACTGGTTTATGCGGAGGACTTGATCCTCAAATCGCCCGGCAGCGGCCTGGATATCGCTGTCACTGGCCTGAGCGGTAACACTGGTCCACCAGGCTGCGTGGGCGCTGAGGTAGCGCAAACGAGCCGGGATGGCGCGGTAATCTCCGTTTAAGTTCGAATTAATATAGAACTGGGCGCGGTCGTCCACCTTTAGCGGTCCAGGCGGGGCAGTGGGTGTCAGCGAGGCCGGATTTATAGCCTGTAACTCGACGGCCAGGCGGTAATAATCAATGGGCACATGTTCGGCGGCGGCCAAGGCGTCCGCGGTCTCGGCTGCCAGGGAAGGAGCATTTCTCTGGGCCGAGACAGTGGGCAGCGGTCCGGAAGCAGGCTGAAGAGTGGGCGAGATTTCGGCGGTAGGCGATGAAATGGAGGTACCGGTCGGCTGAGGAGAAGGAGGCAGCGGAGAGGATACCTTTGCCACCGGATTGCCCTGACAGCTGGCGATAAACAAGGCGAGAATGCAGAGAAAGATCTTGCCAAATGAAAACAATTTATTTGTGAGTTATTTTTTAATTCTGACTAATCAAATCTTAATTATACTTTATTATTTTCTCAGGGCAAACCCAATCTCCAGCGATTCTAAGCCTTCTTGAACTCCCCTGGAACTGAGGCATGAAGTGATGCGAGAAAAACTCTTGGGATGCGGACCCATGCTTTTGTCAGGGCTTTCAGCTTCAGGCTAAAGGTCGAGCCGGGGCCCTCAAGATCGGGATCTTTGGCTGCCAGTCTGCGCAGGGCACGGGCACTGGCTGCCTGTTTCTGCAAGCGGTCATACTGCTGTTTGGTGACGGCATCATATAAAATGGGCTGTCCGTTCAGAAGGTTATTCATTTCCGTACTCCACCGGGTCTATAAGAGCTGCTTTACGATCTCTCAATTTGTTGACTATAATATACCCAGGATCCACTCATTCGTCAGTAAAGCAATAGATTGGTCCGGTGTTAAGTTGCTCACAGCGATGGTGTTATGCTGTTCGCTCAAGGAGTGTCAACCGCCGTGCACCTCCATCGAGCAGGAGCCTGGAACCATGGGAGAAGATATGGTCAGTAACGCGCTCTTAATCCTCATCGCCATCATTGGCGGGATTGCTATTACCCTTCAGGGCCAGTTCATGGGGATGCTGGATCAAGGCATCGGCACCAAAGAAAGCGTGTTCATCACGTATGCGAGCGGAGGCGTGATGATCAGCCTGTTCCTCCTGGCTATCCGCGGGGGCAACCTGCGGGCATGGCACTCGGTGCCGTGGTACGCGCTGAGCGCGGGGTTGCTGGGGTTGCTGATCGTGGGCACGATCGGTTTCGTGGTGCCGCGGTTGGGCCTGGCGCCTGGTTTCACCCTGATTGTGGCAGCGCAATTCGTCGTGGCGGCACTGATCGATCACTTTGGGCTGCTGGGTGCAGCGGTCAGGCCGATCGATTTATCTCGAGCCTTGGGGTTAGGGGTGTTGTTGGTGGGCGTCTGGCTGATCATGCGATGATGATGATGTTGCTGCTGAGGTCAATTTTATGGGACGCGGATGAACGCGGAAAACGCGGATCTCTATGCTTAACACGAAGGACGCGAAGGATATGACAAAGGTCACCAAAGGTTTCTTTCTGATTCTTTGTGCGTTGCTTTGTGTTCCTAGTGTTCGAGGTCCCAATGCGTTGAGGATGTTTTCCTTGAGGGCTGAGCAATCAATTAATGAGCCGAGTGTATAGTGAGGGAATTCAGGATGGCAAAGGGTCTGCGGCAGATCATTGCGCTGGGAGGGGGCGGGTTTTCGATGGAGCCGGACAATCCTGTCCTGGATATCTACATACTGCAACAAGCGCGTCAGGCCAGACCGAGGGTTAGTTTCGTGCCGACGGCGACCGGGGATTCATCCCGCTATATCGCGGATTTCTACACGGCGTTTGCGAAGCTGGACTGCCAGCCATCGCATCTAGCCTTCTTCCAGCGCACCCCAGAGCTGAAATCGTATTTACTAGAGCAAGACGTGGTCTACGTGGGCGGCGGGAATACCAAGAGCATGCTGGCAGTGTGGCGCGATTGGGGCCTGCCCGAGCTGCTGCGAGAGGCCTGGGAGAGGGGCGTGGTGCTGGCGGGGGTCAGCGCGGGAGCGATCTGCTGGTTCGAGCAGTGCCTGACGGATTCGTACGCCGGGTCGCTCCGGGTGCTGGACTGCCTGGGATTCCTGCGGGGCAGCTGCTGCCCGCACTACGACGGGGAGCCCGAGCGGCGACCGCTTTTCCACGAGCTGGTCGCCAAGGGTGAGATTTCGCCGGGTTTTGGCCTGGAGGACAGCGCGGCGATCCATTTTCTCGATCAGGAGGTTTACCGGATCGTGGCGTCCGAACCAGGGGCTAAGGTGTACCGGGTGCGACGGGTGGACGGCGGGGTGGAAGAAGAAGCTTTGGCGGCGGAATACATTGAAACTGGGTGACTATGGAGCCTGGTTACTTCGACGGGCTTAGTACAAGTTGGAATTGGACGCGGTTGAACGCGGAAAACGCGGATTCTTTCTCTGTGATTTTATTTCAAGGAGCGAAAAATGGAATTACCGGAATACATCTCTAAAGAGGAAGTG
>DASQQR010000374.1:0-5139 GCA_035643335.1 Anaerolineales bacterium | reverse complement strand
TCGCGACCATTTCCTTCGTCGTCCCAGATGCTGGCTGTGTTGGTAATGGCATCTTCCCCGGATGGGAAGGGGTTGTCAACCTTCACGGCGAGGTTGACGACGCCCGTATCCCTGGCGGGCAGGTCTCCGACAGAGTAGGTGTACTCATTCGTAGACCCAATCTGCTTCCAGCCCGGGAAGCTGCTGTCTGCATTAAGGGTGGTGTGCTCCGGCAGCGTATCCGAGAGGGTCACGCCCGTGGCGGGGGTGTCCCCATTATTGCTGAAGTAGATCGAGTAAACGACTACCCCGCCTGGAGCAGTGCTGGCCTCATCGTCCGTCACGCGGACCGCCAGGTCGAGGCTCGGCGCGGGGGTTGGCGTATCAGCCGGGAGCGGCGTGCTCGTGGCTGCCGGTGTCTCGGTCGGGACGGGTTGAGCCGTTGGCGTGGGTGTGTTGGCTGGTGGTGTGGCCGTCGCGGTGGGCGTATCTACGGTTGCTTGCGTCTCTGCTGGTGTGGGTATGATCGTTGTCGGCAGCGGTGAGGCGCTCGCCGTAGGTACCGCGTTCTCCACCGGTGTCTGGGATGGCTCGAGGGTTTCTTGGCTAGGGGCCAGGGTTGGGGTTGGCCGGGGTGTACTGCTTGGGGTGGCCGTCAAATCCGGTGTTTCGGATACCGTGTTGGGTGTTGGGGTAGGCGTGGGCGAAGGATCATTGGTCGGCGAGGGAGGAATCGTCGCCGGGGGTGGGCCGGTCGGTGTGACTCGCCCGATGCCCGGGAGTTCAAAATCTTGAGCCAAAGTCGGCCCGAACGCACACACATCCGGTCCCGGGCAATTGGCGCTGCCAGGGGTCCAATCCGCATGATTGGTTATGGTGATGAGAGCGACGTTTCTAAATTGAGATGTCCCCTTTTCTGGTGGGGTGAAGTCGGCTGCATACGGGTAGCAGAAGGATTCTCCTGATTCTAATACTGGATGGGCGCCCAGATCCATGCTGTTGGTGAGCAAATCTTCGTAAGCGCCCTTCTCTTCCCGGGTCTGAATGATGTTTTCAATGGATAAATTCTCCGTCGAGTATTCGCCTTCATTAGATACACAGATTTCACCCCGGATTCCGGCGGCCGAGTCGCTCTGAGCGCTGAATTCGACTCCTCCATCGACCTCTCTTAGGAATCCGGCCGCCGTTATGGATCCTTTTAGCGTTGTGCTTGGCGGCACCGGGAGAAAAGGGGTAGCACTTGGCGTGGGCGTGGTCTGCAGCCAGCTGGCCAGGCTGATCCTACCTGAAGTGGATAACTGTTGAGTCCAGAGGGTGCTGATCGATTGGATGGTGAAGAAAATGATCACCAAGGCCATCCCTGCAAACACGGTCAGGCCGGCGCCGCTCAGAAACCTCCTTTTAAGCAGGGACTTTATTTTCGCCATCCAAACGCCCTTTTTAAATTAAGCGAGAGCCATCCGATTTTGGGGATTTTGAAAATGGCTTTGCCCTGTACTCCGGATACTGGAATCGGCTCATCCGCCACATTGTTCGCATCTCCCTGCGTGGTGACCTCCGCCTCTACGCCGGAATCATCGATGTCGATCACCCTGTGCAGCACTCGTTTTTCGGATTCATTAAAGAGCACCAGATCCCCGATATGGATGTCTTCAGTGCTTGATTTTTGCACAATCACAAGGTCTCCGGCCTTCAAGGTCGGCTCCATGCTCACCCCGCTGATCAGAAAAGTTTGGAAGCCCAATAAGCCGGCGTTTAGCCACAGCAGGCTCGCTGCGATACAGGTCACGTAAAACCAGGCGTATGCGGGCTTTTTCGGCTTGTTTTCTGCTTGACTTTCCTGGTTCGTGGCCATATGGATGAGCATAAGGATGCCAATTGGGAGCAGCGTGTTGACAAAGCCGCTCTGCATCCAGGTGAGATCCGGAAGGAAAGGTGCGAAAAATTCATATACCAGGGGAAAGAGACGGTAGATGATCGCCATCGCCGGACCGCCGGTCCAGACCATATAAGTCAACAATAAGCTGTGCGCCAAGGTGGGCAGGATGTTTTTCCCAGTGATGTAGAAGGCTGAGGCGACGTTATTTAGCCCCTGGAAGGCCGGCAGCGGGACTGCCAGGATGGTGAAGAACAGCACCGTGAACGCAAAAGCGGGAACGGGCGCCCGCTTTCCCCAGCGGGATAGCAGATAACCCCGTGCTATCTCCAGACAAAGTAAGACCGAAACGAAGTAAAGGATATTGCCCAGAACGGCTGGAAAACGATGGGAATAGGGCGAGTTTCCCACTCCCCAAAACAGCCCCGAGAGCAGTATGCCAATTATTTCGAGGATACCGGCGGAAACGGCCAGTTGCCCGATCAAAGGATTTAATTTTGGTTTTTCGGCTAAATCGTAGACCCAGCCCCACAATGCGCAGATGGCAACCAGGATTCTCAACAAGGGAAAGATGAAATAATAGCGCAGATCGGAATTGATGAATTGGAATGCAGAACTGGTCTGAGAATAATACACAATTACCAGCCCGATCAATACTGGCACCCAGGCCCGCTTGGCGGATTGATTTAAGCGCCTATCGATAGATGCTATGGACATAGTTTATGGGTATTGTTGAACGTTAACCTGTACTGAGAATTGGTACGTGGTATTCTGTTGCACGTCGTCTCCAATGCTGATCTCTCGATCACTGGCTTGTTGCTCATTGGGCATTACCACGGACGGTAAATCATCTTTGAAACCCGCTCGAATCGCTCCATCCCGCTGAGTCTTTTTAGCGACAGCGGTGATGCCAGATGGCACTACCGTTAGGTCTGTGATCTTGACCGGTATGCCCCCGAGATTCTTCAGCGCCACGCTGCACATACTGGTATACCGGGGATATCCCCTTTCGATGGCCAAATCGATGATCTCTGGATTCGATGGATCGATCCTGCACACCGTACCCGGTTCTGAACAAGTGCATGGCTCGCCCCAGGAGATTTGGAGCGTCCCAGCCGTGGCTGCACCAGCAACTAGCTTTTGCTGCGGCCAAAGAGTATAAGCCACCCCAAAGATGGCCAATGCCAGGAACGATAGAGTGGAAACTAGCTCTGAGACGAAGGATCGCAGCATCGTGCTGCCGAGCAAGAAAAGCGCTCCCGGCAGTCCGATCAAAGCGAGAATCCAGCCCCATTTGGTTGAGCTTTTCATACTCGGCGGGATGGACTCCGTTCTTTCAACCACAGCTTGACCTCAGGCCAGTCGCGGAGGGGTGGATCCCCCTCCGCGACTTTGAGAGAGTATTCCGTTGTCGGATTGCACTCTGTCCTCGCTGGCCATCTGCTACTGAGAGACAACCACCTCTACTTTAAAATTGTAAGTCGTGTTCTGTTGAGCGGTATCCTCAACGGCGATGTCCAGAGAGGTCGCTACCTGATCACCCGGATTCAGCACTGACCCTTGGTTATTTACATAAGAAACATAGATTGGACCGCCGTTAGTATTAGGTGGCGCAGTCGGTATGTAAGCCGAACCATCAGCCAGAAGCCAAGATCCTGGAGGGTCCTCTGATACCGTTTCACTGGTAATCGTAACCGGGATGTTCCCTGAATTTACGATTCTGAAATTGCAGGTTTGCACGGTTCCTGGAACTGCATCCTCGATGGTAACGTGTACAGTGGTCGGGTCGGTGGGGTCGAGCGAACAAATCGGCTCCCCGGAAGTAATTACCCATTCCACATTTAGCCCATCGGTGGTCACGGCACCTAAAATCTGCAGCGTCTGAGTCCACAGACCATACGCCACTCCAGCCGAAGCCAGGACGAAGACCAACATCACCGACATGAAAAGAACAGGTACTGGTTTGCGAGACATAAAAAACCTCCTCTATCATCTTATAGATAATCATCAGATTTATCGAACCACTTCCTTACCTCACTCTTCTCCCTTCTCACCTCGATAGGCACCTCCCTTCACTTTCTCAAGCCTCATTCATGGTACCGGCGTCGCTCCTTCGCCCGGCGAAATGCCTGTCTCGCCAACCTTCTCAAGCAGGCTCTTGCTTGATCTCCAGCTCCGCGCTCAGGTAGTTCACTAGCTCGTCCAACCCGGCGAAGCCCTGCCTGGTTTGGACACCGTTGATCTGCACGAGCGTGAAGCGCCAGGCGGCGCCTCCGTCGGTCTTTTCTTGCCAGCAGCGCAATAGAAAGGCGCGGTAGTGTTGTCTGCCGGCTGCAGCGGTCTGCCACTCCTCGTCTGAAATTGACATCCTGTACCATTTCCGTTTGGTATGCCGGCTTGGGTTAGACGCGGGTGAAACCGGCATAGGTTGGCACCTTATTCATACCAAATTGCCGTCAGGAAAATGTTATTTATCCATTACATAGCCGTTATTTATGCGTTACAGGAACGTTACAGGTTAAACCCGGTTTATGGGGAAGTTATGGCATACCTCTTGCATCTTTAGACCCAGAGGGATAAACAATGCCGCATTTGATGGTATCTCTATTCGGATCTTATCGGGCCGTCCTGGACGGATCGCCTCTGAACGCCTTTGAAACCAACAAGACCCGTGCCCTGCTGGCCTTCCTGATGGTCGAATCTGACCGCCCACACCGTCGCGAGGCGCTGGCGGCTTTATTCTGGTCCGAGTCGCCGGAGAGCGCCGCTCGCAATAACCTCAGGCAGACCCTCTACCGGCTGCGCCAGGTCATTGCGGAGCCGGACGCTTCCCCACCTCATCTTCTGGTCACCTCCAATGAGATCAAGTTCGATACCGCCAGCGATTACTGGCTGGATGTGGCTGCCTTCAGCGCCCTTCTGGCTGCCTCCCAGAGGCACCACCCGCACAACCCCGCACTGTGCGAGGAGTGCGTTGGCCGTCTGCGCACTGCCATTGGGCTGTATCAGGGGGATTTTTTGTCTGGATTTTCGCTTTCAAATTGCCCCCAATTTGACTGGTGGATGCTGCGTAAACAGGAGGAATACCACCGCAAAGCCATCGACGCTTTGGCGCGGGTCGGCAACTTCTATGTCTCGCGCCAGAACTACATCCAGGCCGGTGAGTTCGCTCAGAAGGAAATCGATCTGGAACCGTGGCGCGAAGCCGCTCATCGGCGTTTGATGAGGGCCCTCGCTCTGAGCGGCCAGCGCACGGTGGCTCTGCGGCAGTACCAGGTCTGCCG
>DASQQR010000373.1:0-2598 GCA_035643335.1 Anaerolineales bacterium | reverse complement strand
GATTTCGAAGCCTTCTGCATATGCCTGCATCAGGCCGTATTCGATGCCATTGTGAATCATCTTCACGAAATGACCCGCGCCGCTCGGACCAACGTATCCCCAGCCACGGTCCGGGGCTGGGGCGAGAGTCTCGAAAATCGGGCGGTGGCGCTCAATAATACTTGCTTCGCCCCCGATCATCAGGCTATATCCTTCGGCAAGTCCCCAGATGCCACCACTGGTGCCAACGTCAATGAAGTTTAATCCTTTTTCTCGCAGGAATTCAGCGCGGCGTTGGCTATCCTTATAATTGGAATTGCCGCCATCGATGATCGTATCGCCACGTGAGAGCACTCCGGTCAGGCCTAGGATGGTTTGTTCAGTGATGTCGCCTGAAGGTACCATGACCCAGACCGAGCGCGGAGAAGTAAGTTTCGCGGCGATCTCAGCCAGCGTGCGGGCGCCATCGGCACCAGCTTCTTCGAGCGATTGGATCGCTGGTTCATTGATGTCATATACCACCACCCGGTGTCCGCCGCGCAACAGGCGAGTTGTCATATTGGCGCCCATTTTCCCTAAACCTACCATAGCAATTTCCACGATAGTTAACTCCTTATCCTTGTGAAATAAAATTCTACAAATGAACAACAACTCAACTCATTCTTGGGTTGGGCTAATATGCCTGCAACCCTGCTCTCCGCATATAATCACATCACCCTACGGGCTTCCGTAGAGTGGGATACGCGCTCCGTTGACCATGCCAGCTTCAACGGAGCATAAATAAAGGATGGCAGCGGCGATCTCTTCAGGGGTTGTCCATGAGGCAGTCTTGGGCGATGGCCGGTTATCACGCTCGTGGTTTACATCGATGGAGCGAACGCGAAGTACGTTGGCCGTAACGCCTGTGCCTTTATATTCCTCAGCCAACGTTAGCATGAGAGCCTCTTGAGCAGATTTTCCAATCGAATATGGCGCGCCATTTGCCGGTGGTGTCGCAACACTCGGTGAAGAGACAACAATTACGCGTCCCCAGCCATTGGCCGCCAGATGAGGGCCAAATACCCGCGCCAGGTAGAAGGTTGTCCAGAGATGCTGCTGTAACATTGAAGATACATCATCTATGGCAATCTGCGCTACTGGTTTGCCCCCAATCCATCCACCGACGAAGTGCAAGAGGACATCTGCGCGTCCAAACCTCGCTACCACCACATCGAGTACGCTTTGGGCGGCTTCCGGTTGGCTCAAGTCTACAGCAATAGAGATTATGCGGTCCTCAGCCAGATTGAGCTCGCGCTGCAATACTTCAAGCTTTTCCGCGCTTGAGCTGACCAGCGCAAACCGGGCGCCAGTTTCCGCGAGGCGATGAGCGACTGCACGCCCCAGCCGGCCGGTCGCGCCGGTAATCACAACGACCCGCTCATTTAATCCCATCGATTTACCTGCCATACAGTTATCTTCCTTGTATCTTCTCAATAATTGGGGAGGTGGGGGTTTGTTGGAGCGGGCGGAGCCCGCTCCAACAAACCCCCACCCCTTCCTATTGAGAAGTTACTCTTCCTTGTTAGATATTTAGGGGTCTTCCGCTTTCAGCGGGATGAGACCAGCCTTTCAGGTTATTCAAAACCTGAGGCAGTGTATCGGGATCATCCACAACCCAGCGTTCATCCAGCAGGTGATCTTTACGGAAAGCATCTCGGGTAAACGGAGTCGTCACCGCGATCACCCACATGCCGGCTGCCAGAGCGGCTTTGACGCCGCTGGGGGAGTCTTCGATGACCAGACATTCTTGCGCCGGCACTGACAGTTCTGAGGCTACCAGGTTGTAAATCTCGGGCTCGGGTTTGCCGTGTTCAACGTCATCCCGGCTGGCGACAAAGTCAAATGCGTTTTCCAGGTTGAGGGCTTTCAGAACAAAATTGACCTGGGTGCAATCAGACATCGTGGCTAAACCTAATTTGCATTTTGCCCGGCGGGCCTCCTGGAGGAGAGCCATGTTATGCGGCCATTGATTGCTCCGTAACACACCGGGATCGCCCAACAGTTCCTCGTAGTAATTCAAGCGCACCTGAACAAACGCCTGCCATAGGGTATCCACGCCAAATTCGTCCATTCGCCTTCGGACATTTTCATCAAGATGGAAGCGCTCAATAAGCCGGAGTGCAACCTCTTTGCGCGATAGCCCGACGACTTCTTTAAAGGCCTGGATAACTTCCCCTTCCTGGATTTCCTGCGGACATAGCTCAACGACAGCCTTTGCATAGGACAGAGCTTTCAGCTTTTCTGTCTGTACCAGGGTTCCGTCCAGATCAAAAATCATGGCACGGATCATAGCACCACCTGCCCAAGGGTCAGCCCGGCAACCAGAACAAAGAGCATTCCCAGGCTGATTTCTAACACGCGCTGCGGGATCCTGGCCGCCACGAGAGAACCAATTTGCCCACCTATGATAACACCCGGAACTGTAAAAAAGGTCGCTCTTTCTACCCCCGAAGCCATGGCGATCGTGGCGATCAGGATTGATACCGGAAGCATGTACCAATATTCCGGGCTCACGAGAACTGCTCCACGATTTGCTTGAGGCCAGTCTGAGCATCCTTGCCGAGATGAAACCGGATCACG
>DASQQR010000372.1:0-6908 GCA_035643335.1 Anaerolineales bacterium | reverse complement strand
CAAACGAATGGGAGAACAATTATGAAATCATTGTACGTCACATCAATTGAAAGCTACTCCGGAAAGACAGCCGCCTGCCTGGGCCTAGGAAAGAGGTTTCTGGATGACGGGTACCGGGTGGGCTATCTGAAGCCGCTCAGTTTCCAGCCCTACCGCGGGGCCGGCAAACTCTCCGACGAGGACGCCACTTTTGTAAAAGAGGTGCTGAAACTCGCGGAACAACCCTGGGAGCTTTCACCGGTGGTGGTAACCTCAGAATTCCTGCGCAAACATTTGCGCGGGGAAGATGGCGGCGATCTGATGGAAAAAGTGAGATCAGCCTATGAGGCTGCCAGCCAAGACCGGGATATCATGCTCTTGGAAGGCGGCGGAAGCCTGAGAGAAGGTTATGTCGTGGGCCTACCAACGCCGGAGGTGGCCAGAACTTTCAGCAGCGACATCCTCGTTATCGTGAAATACAGCTCGGAAGTACGTATTCTGGACGATGTGTTAACGGCGGAAGTGCGTCTTGGAGAACTCTTGAGTGGTGTGATCATCAACCGGGTACCTGCAGATGCGGAGGACTTTGTATCGGATTTCGCCATCCCCTATTTGGAAGAACGTGGCATCCATGTATTTGGCATACTTCCGGAGGTACCACGCTTGGCGGCCCTGACGGTCGGGGAATTAATTGACACGCTGAAGGCCAAAGTATTGACCGAGAAGGTAGACCGCGATGCTTTGGTGGAAAACCTTACGGTCGGAGCAATGACTCAAGATGCGGCCCTGCATCGATTCCGCAAGCAGGTGAACAAGGCCGTGATCACCGGTGGCGATCGCACCGACATCCAATTGGCAGCCCTGGAGACTTCCACAACCTGCCTGGTGCTCACTGGAAACCTGCAGCCCAGCCCCCTGGTGGTGAAGCAGGCTGATTCATTTGGCGTCTCAGCGCTGTTGGTGCCTACCAACACCATGGAGACGGTCGAGGCGATTGAGCGAGTGTTCGGCAAGACTCGTCTTGGACAATCGGCCAAACTGTCCCAATTCCAGGAGCTGCTCTCTCAACACCTAGACATGGGGCGTTTGTACGAATCTTTACAACTGGAGAGAAAGTAATGAACGTTTCAGAGGCCGTCCATCTTAAACGCGCCGTGCGCCAATATCAGAACAAACCGCTACAAGAGATTGAAGTGCGCGCCATCCTCAATGCCGGCCGGCGCGCCCAGTCGTCGAAAAATTCCCAACCCTGGCATTTCATCGCTATCCGGAACGAGGAGACGCTGAAAGTACTGTCCACGACCGGCCATTTTGCCGGGCACCTGAAGGGAGCGGCCCTGGGCGTTGCCATCCTGACACCCGATCCAGAACAACGCTTCAGCATTATGTTCGATGCCGGGCAGGCAGCCGCCTATATGCAACTGGCGGCCTGGGAACTGGGCATTGGATCTTGCCTGGCAACCATTTACGAACCGGATAAAGCCCGCGAGCTGCTGGGTTTTCCCGATGAGATGCACATGCGCATCGCCATCTCTTTTGGCTATCCGCAGGATGGCCAAACGCTCACTGAAGCACCGAAAAAAGGGGGGCGCAGGGCTATGGATGATGTAGTTCACTGGGAAAAGTGGTGATTTGCGAAGGCTTATGAAAGCTTTCTACCACGATCATTTCGTCTTTCCGCTCCCAAAGGGACACCGCTTTCCGATGAGCAAATATGCCTTGCTGAGAGGGCGGATCCTTTCCGAGGGCCTGTTGGAACCAGGTGACCTGGTCATCCCTGAGGCCGCAAGCGATGAAGAGCTCCTGCGGGCTCACAATCCGGATTACGTTAACCGAGTCGTCACAGGTCAATTGAGCGATAAGGAAATGCGGCGGATTGGGTTCCCGTGGTCGCCTGAGTTGGTCGAGCGCTCCCGGCGTTCGGTGGGCGGCACGATCGCAGCGTGCCAGGCAGCGTTGAGGGAGGGCTGGGCGGTTAATCTGGCCGGAGGCACCCATCACGCCTACCCGGATCATGGCGAGGGCTACTGCGTCTTCAACGACAGCGCGGTGGCGGCGCGCGCTGTGCAAGCGGATACCCATGTGAAGAAGATCGTCATCCTGGATTGTGACGTTCACCAGGGCAACGGCACCGCGGTGATATTCAAGGACGATCCAAGCGTGTTCACTTTTTCGATCCATGGCGCCAAGAATTTTCCGTTTCATAAGGAGACCAGCGACGTGGATATAACCTTAGCAGATGGAACCACGGATGAAGCTTATCTAGAGGCACTCCAGCGGAGCCTGAAGGTGTCTCTGGCTCTGGCTGAAGCCAACCTGGCGATATATGTTTCCGGGGCAGATCCTTTTTCCGACGACCGGTTGGGACGGCTGGGCTTATCCAAAGCCGGGTTGGCGGAACGAGATCGAATTGTCTTTGAAGCCTGCTGGAGAGCAGGGCTACCGGTAACAACGGTAATGGCCGGGGGTTATGCTCGAGAGGTTCGAGATACTGTAGATATTCACTTCCAAACCGTTCGGACTGCGGTGCAGATAGCAGAACGAATGAACGGCAGAGTAAGGATTATTTGATGACCACCTATAACGATTATTTGAGCGAATACATAAGCAATCTATACGCAAACGAGGACGAAGCCCTGCAAAGAACCTGGGAGGATACCCAGAAGAAGGGCTTGCCCACTATTAACGTGAAACCGGAGGAAGGTCGCTTTTTACAATTCATTGTACGTGCTTGTGGAGCGAAGAGGGCCGTGGAGATGGGGACCCTGGGCGGCTACAGCGGAATTTGGATCGCTCGAGGGTTAGTTCCCGGAGGAATGTTGATCACCCTGGAAAAAGAGTCCTACCGGGCCGAAATCGCTCGAGAGCATTTCGCGCTGGCAGGTTTGAGCGAGAAAGTGGAAGTACGTGTTGGAAATGCACACGAACTCCTAGGGCAGCTGACTGATGAAGGTCCATTTGACTTCGTGTTCATCGATGCCGAAAAAACAGGATATCTCTCCTATTTGGACTGGGCGCTCGATAATACAGGGAAAGGTGCCATCATCGCAGCACACAATGCGTTCCGAGGCGGCAGCGTGCTGGTCGAATCAAGCGATGATGAAAGCACAGAGAGCATCCAAGCCTTCAACAAGCGAGTGGCCGAGGACCCGCGCCTCATCAGTACAATTTACCCAGCTGGGGATGGAATGGTGGTGGCGGTCAAGGCCTGAGTTTTCGGAGGATGGCTGCAACTTTTCAAGACTTATTGCGTAGATAAATAAGGAAAACGTTCCAACATCCGTCCTGGCGAGGAAATGCCCAGTTCTCTGCCGAGGATTGTCTGAATCATCGTATTGTGAGAGAGGAGCAACAAGATGGCTTTTTCAGCAGGAAACAAACTACGGCGGTCGCGTAGCAACCGGGTAATCTTCGGGGTGTGCGGAGGCCTGGCAGAATTCTTTGGAATCAGCGCCTTTTGGTTCCGGTTGGCGTTCTTGATCGCATTAATCCCCGGCGGTGTGCCGGGGATTGGACTTTATCTGTTGTTGTGGTTGATAATCCCCAGTGCATAGAGAATCTGGATAGTTGGGAAGATGGAAGACTGGAAGGCTGGTAGACCGGTATATAGGTATATTGGGAAATTGGTATAACAGAATGTCGGGAAATGGGTAGGCCAGGCCGGGCATTCGGCCTACCGCGAATTATTTCCAGGACCAGAAGGCCAAGTCGCCGATAGCGATGCGGTTGGGCGGGTGATCACCTGAAGCCCGCACGGTATATATGCCTGAGCCAATATGGGCTTCGAGGGCAGAATAGACGATGTGTTGGCTATCAGGCGACCAGATCGTTGCCGAGCGGTGATACTGATCGAAGAATGGCAAGATGTTTAAGAACTGGCCGGTGGGGACGAACAAAGCCAGTTCTTGCGCTTCCGCAGTGGAGATATCTAACACGCGCAAACTGAGACGGAAAGCCGCCTCGGGTTGGCCGAACTGCACCTGTTCATCTGCTGGGGATTCCAAGACGGGAACAAAATAAGCGATCTTGCGGCCATCGGGCGACCAAAAGAAAGCGATGACATGGTCATCCAGGGTGGTGACAGGCTGCTCCGGCCGATCAGGGTCGATAACGCTTAAAGGACTGGACAATATTGGGGCGCCCGAATTCGTATCCAAAATGTAAGCAAACTTGCTTCCATCAGGAGACCAGGCGAACGCAATTGCGCCATGGGTCTTCACCAAGGTCCTCTCAACCGTGCCCTGGTTGTCGATCAGGAGCAGGGCGTCCTGTTCTCCATCCACCTGGGCAGCCAGGAGCAATTCGCTTCCGTCGGGCGACCAGGCCGGCGCCTGAAAAGACGCGGGGCGAAGATCCAATTTTTGCTCATTTACCTGCTCATTGAGATTCAAGAAGGATAGCCGGGCATCTGGCCTGAGGCTCGCGACGCCGCCAGTATGGATGAAGATCCGCTGGTCGTCCGGCGACCAGTCCCAATAAAAAGGTTGGCCCTTCTCCAGGATTTGCACTTCCCCACCGTCCGCCGGTACCATCTGCAGAAACAAATCATTACCTTCTCCGGAGGTTAGAAAGGTAAGATATTGGCTGTCCGGAGACCAATATAGATAAAAGGGGACTTGTTTCTGGCTGGAAAAAACTTCGAGCGGGTTGCCGCGGCCAGGGCCTGCGGTATAGAGGCTCACTGTACTGGTTGAGATACTTGACCGGCTGGTGGCGATAAATGCCAGCCTGTGGCCATCCGGCGACCAGGTAGGGAATCCGTAAAAGCGCCCCTCGGTGTCGGAGCCGGCTGGCATGCGAGCGTCGTTCGTAACAGGATGCAGATTTTGACCATCCAGATCTACGGTGTAAATATTCCCATCAGTACCCGCATAGGCGATGAGTCCAATCGAGGGGCGGATGAGGGCGGAAATCGGATTGCGATCCATGAAGGTCTTGAGAGGGAGACAGGCCGAAATCAGGAGCGGAAACACGAGCATAACGCTCAAGAAAGCAAACCACTTCCTTATTCGAAAATGAGGATGTTGATAAACACTCATGATCACCGTCATTACCTTCGACGAGGCCCGAAAAGCGCAAAGATCAAATGGAATCCCCCACAGGTTATTTAGAGTCGGCCGGTCTGATTTCTATTTTAGCACAAAGCCGCGGGAGCAACCTCATTCGCCAGCCAAGACATAGCACCCGGCACGAGAGGGATGATCCTCGACCAGAGAATCACGATCAACCTTGCGAATCAGCCAGTAAACCACGATATCCCCACCGGCAGCGAAGATATATAACAAGCCAAAGATTGTGAACCAACCCGTGCCGGTGGTAAGGCCAATCAGGTAGGGGACAACCCCCAATAGCAGAGCTGGCATGAGTGCACCCAGGCGATAGGCGCGGGCTGGCAGAGGAACCTTCGAGTGGGCATAGGGGGTCAGGGTGGCGAGCTGGAAACCGAACTTAATGTCCCGCAGCGGTTTTTTGCCAAAATAAGCCCAGGAAAGACCATGGATGAGTTCGTGCAAGGGCACACCGATGACCAGAGAAGGAATGGCACTGGACAGGCGGGCGAAGCCGCTAAGGCCCGTAAAGAAGGCTACGAGGCCCCGAGCCCAAATGAAGAGCACGCCGAGCAGGCCAATCAGCGGGACAACAAATGCCAGCATGTACACATAGGCCTGGCTGATGGAAATGGATAGATCTTTTTTACCTTCATCATTTTGGTTGGTTACTGTCACAACAGAAGTCCTCCACACAAAGTCTATCAGACAATTGGCAATCGATACACCCAATTATCAAATGTTGATGACTCCCAGCTTCAGCCTTGAGATCGGGTATGTGACTTTGTTCGTGACCATTATCGGAATCACGATTGCCCCCTGGATGCAATTCTACCAACAAGCACCTATCGTCGATAAAGGGATCCAGCTGAGTGAATACGGCTACGAACGGCTGGACGTCATTGTCGGATCGGTCTTCGCCGTCTTCGTAGCCGCATTCATCATGATCGCCTGCGCGGCGATCTTATTCAAACTTGGGATTTCGATTGAATCGGCTAAGGACGCAGCGATCGCCCTGGGGCCTTTAGCGGGAAAGTATGCGGCCACTTTATTCGCGATGGGCCTGCTAAATGCATTGCTGTTTTCGGCAGCGATCTTGCCACTCTCCACGGCTTATACGGTGTGTGAAGCCTTTGGATGGGAATCCGGTCTGCAGAGAGAATTCGATGAGGCCCCAGTCTTCTTTGCCATTTATACTTCGTTCATCGTATTGGGTTCGGACATCATCCTGCTTCCGATTCAATCGTTAATCCAGACTATGATCGTGAGCCAGACGTTTAACGGTCTACTAATGGCCATCATCCTGGTTGTGATGCTCATTTGATCAATGATCAAAGGATAATGGGCAAGTATATCAATGGTCGGGCGTTTAATTGGTTGTCGTGGATCACGGCGATCATCCTGATTATCCTGGCAGTTTTCCTGGTAATCCTAACCTTTTGTCCGGGGCTGATCGGATAACTCGCGAATGATCGTTCGCATCAAACCGAATCGCTCTTCCATCGATTTATCGCCTTGGTCAACTTGGGAAGAACCTGATACAAGTCCCCGACGATGCCGTAGTCGGCATTCTTGAAAATTGGAGCGTTCTGATCTTTATTGATAGCAACGATCACTCTGGCACCCATCACGGCGACCATGTGCTGTATCTGTCCGGACACGCCGATGCCGAAATACAGGCGGGGGCTGACTTTTTTACCCGAGATCCCAATCATTTGATCTTCGGGAAGCCAATGCCGTTCATGGGAGATAGGGCGAGAACAGGCAACGACGCCGCCCAACGCCTGGGCGAGCCCTCGAACAGTCTCCAGGTCCTCCTGGCTATCCAGGCCGCGCCCAACGCAGACGACCACTTCAGCCGATTCGACCTCAACACCAGCG
>DASQQR010000371.1:0-6992 GCA_035643335.1 Anaerolineales bacterium | reverse complement strand
AACGGGCTCAACCCGCTACTGCGCCACCCCGGAATGATCATCCATCCCCCGATGCTCTATCTCGGCTTCGTATCCTCGGTCATCCCTTATGCCTTCGCCATGGCAGCCTTGATTACCGGCCGGACAGACGATCGCTGGATTCGCCTCACCCGGCGCTGGACACTGGTGGCCTGGCTGTTCCTATCCCTGGGCCTGATTCTGGGCGGGCGCTGGGCCTACGATGTTCTGGGCTGGGGCGGTTACTGGGGCTGGGACCCAGTTGAAATCGCCGCTTTCATGCCCTGGCTCACCGGCACGGCCTTCTTGCACTCAGTGATGATCCAGGAAAAGCGCGGCATGCTCAAACATTGGAACATGATCCTGGTCATCCTGACTTATGACCTGGTGATCTTCGGTACTTTTCTGACCCGTTCCGGAGTGCTGTCTTCGGTGCATGCCTTCGCCCAGAGCGCCATTGGCCCCATCTTCTTCACTTTCATCGGCTTGACCTTTATCACCTCGCTGACCTTGCTGCTGCGGCGCTGGAATGAGCTCAAATCCGAAGCGCCGATCACCTCGCTCTTATCCCGCGAGGCTTTATTCTTGCTCAACAATCTGCTCTTTATCGGCATCCTGGTGGTGTGCTTTTGGGGTGTGATCTTCCCGTTGGTCTCGGAACTTCTGACGGCTGAGAAAAAGACCGTCGGGCCGCCATTTTACGAGATGGCAACCGCGCCGCTCTTCGCCGGCCTCTTGTTCCTGATGGGCGTGGCCCCGCTATCTGCCTGGGGACACTCCACAGCGAAAACCCTGGGGCGGGCCATATGGAAGCCATTTATCGCCTCGCTCGTTGTGCTTGCCGCCTTGCTGATCGGCGGCATGCGCCAACCCGGCGCGATTTTGGGCTTTTGGCTGGGCGCCTTCATCGCTTTCGTAACATTGTATGAGTTCTGGCGCGGGGCCCTGGCTCGTCATCGCCGCTCCAGAGAGAGTTTGCCCATCGCACTCTGGCAGTTAGCCAGCCGAAACCGGCGCCGCTATGGCGGTTACATCATCCACCTGGGCGTCGTTTTGATGGCTCTGGGCGTTATCGGCATCGAGGCCTTTCAAACGCAGACTCAGGGTACCATCCCGCAAGGTGGGCAGCTCACTTTGGGGAAATACAGCATCACCTACGACTCCCTGGCAAACTTTGACACCGCGGATGGGCGCAACGTGGCACGCGCCGTACTCAGCGTATACAAGAACGGCCAGTACGTAGGCGAGCTGCATCCCCGCCGGGATTACTATTACGAAGCGCAGCAGCCGATGACCATTCCGGGCGTACGCAGCACAATGGAGGATGACTTATATGTCCTGCTGGTCGATTGGCAGCCAATCTCCTCTCAAGGGGCAACCTTCAGGATTTACCATAATCCGCTGGTGAACTGGTTATGGTTTGGCGGCTTTGTCTTCATTTTTGGCACGTTGGTGGCGGCCTGGCCGGAACGGGAGGCGCAGATGGTCCGAGAACGCGCCCGGCGGTCCTCCTATGCGCCTGCTAAAGCTTGAATTATGGGTAAAAGATCCAGGTTTCAACAAGTCCATTCTAGGCCCTGGCTGGCTGTTCTAATCGCCCTCGGCGTACTGGTAATGCTGTTGGTGATCTCTCAAAGCGTGTCAGCTCAGGAATCCAATCCAGGTGCGGTTACAGACGACCAGGTCAATGCGATCGCCAAGCAACTCTACTGTCCGGTATGCGAAAATGTGCCCCTGGATGTATGTCCAACCCAGGCTTGCGCCCAATGGCGGGCCCTGATCCGGGACAAATTGTCCGCCGGATGGACGGAAAATCAAATTAAGGATTATTTCGTCCAGCAGTATGGAGATCGCGTGCTGGCCGCGCCTCCAGCTCGCGGTCTAAATTGGCTGGCTTATATCATTCCACCTTTGGCATTCCTGGCGGGCGCCTTCATCCTCTACCGGGCGTTCCGGGCCTGGAAGCGACCACTACCTGCCGTGGCGTCCGAGAATGCCCCCAACGGCCCGCCGGCCGACGAATACATCGCCCGGCTGGAAGAAGAGCTGCGCCGGCGTTGAGACTACCCCCAGGATTCAGCTAAAGCCCAATTCAATTTCGAGGTGCCTCATGACCGACCTAGAAACAACCTCTCCTTCCTCAGAGACCTCCGCACTTCCAAGCCCCGACACCAAGCGCATCGCCATTTTCGGAATGAGCCTGTCCCTGGGAGCCTTGATCGCCTGGACGGCGCTCCTGGCTTTGTTGATTATACTGGCCTTCGGCCTGATGCGCAGCCAGAAAGGCCCGGTCAGCAAAGGCGAAACGGCGCCCGCCTTCTCCCTGACAACATTCGATGGCCAGCAAATCAACTCAAGCGAGTTGAATGGAAAAGTACTTGTGGTCAATTTCTGGGCCTCATGGTGCCAACCCTGTGAGCAAGAGGCCGCCGAGCTCGAGGCCGCCTGGAATTACTATAAACCGAGAGGAGACGTGGTTTTTCTGGGTGTCGATTACGTCGATACCGAGCCGGAGGCCATGGCGTATTTGAACAAGTTCAATATCAGCTACCCGAATGGCCCCGATTTGGGCACGCGCATCTCTCAGGCCTATCGCATCCGCGGCGTCCCCGAGACCTTCTTTATTAACAGAGACGGTAAGTTGTCCTATTTTCAGAAGGGACCCTTCACATCGATGAGCGAAATCGTATCCGTCATCGACCCTTTATTGGAACCCTAACCCATGGATATTGGCTCAGTTTTCCTCCTGCTCGCCTTACTTTTGCTGGTAGGGCTATTCATCAGCCGGCCGCTTTTTGAACGCAAGGCGGTTGCCGTGACCCAAGAGGAGCACGAACTCTCCTCGTTGATGGCCGAGAGAGATCGCATCCTGACCGCCTTACACGAGCTGGATTTCGATCACGCTCTGGGTAAAATCCCCGAAGAGGATTACCCCCCACAGCGATCCGCGTTGCTTCAACGCGGCGCGAACATCCTGCGGCGGATCGACGAATTTAATGAGCAGACCTCTGATGTTGATTTTGAAGCCCGCATCGAGGCGGCCATCGCTGCCCGGCGCGCTGAAACCGGCCATCCAATGGCTCGCCGGCAGCCCGTGCGGGCGAACGCCGGTAACAACCCTGCCAATGACGAGCAGGTTCAGGAGGCGGTGGGGGGCACAGGGGGCTTATCCGGAGCAGACGATGGCCTGGAGGCCCGTATTGCTGCCCGCCGCCGTTCGCGGCCGGACAAAGCCGCCGGCTTCTGCCCTCAATGTGGCCGCGCTGTAAAAAAATCGGACTTGTTTTGTCCGAACTGTGGTACCAATCTAAATTGAAATTGGTCCTCCTTTGTACATAGGGCGACCCGCAAGCTTTTCCCGCGCAACATAGTCCATGAAATTCTCGCGTTTCATTACCCTCTCCCTATTCGTAACCCTCCTTTCCGCCTGTTCCTCGTTCTCCCTGGCAGAAGACATCACCCCTCCCCCAGGCTCTAACCTGCCGGCCGTCCAAACGACCCAGCCAGCCCTCAGCGGCTCGCTCTACCCCCTGGTATCCCCCAATCCAGCCAATGGCGAGGCCATCTTCGTCGAAAAGTGTGCCCCTTGCCATGGTACCACGGGCCAGGGAGATGGGGAACAGGCCAGCCAGCTTCCCAATCCACCCGCAGCTGTGGGGACGGAGGAACTGGCTCGCCAGGCTTCACCCGCACAATGGTATGCGATCATCACCCAGGGAAACTTGGAGCGATTCATGCCGCCCTTTGGCAGCAGCCTCAGCGAACGCCAGCGCTGGGATGTGGTCGCATTCCTGTACAGCCTCAGCACGCCACCGGGGGCAATTTCCCAGGGGCGGGAACTCTACCAGGCAAATTGTGCCAGCTGTCATGGTCCACAGGGCCAGGGAGATGGTCCCCAGGCTGCCGATTTGGAGACGCCTCCCACGGATTTCACCGACCAGGCCTTCATGGCAGAGAAATCGGCGGATGATCTTTTCCAGTCGATCAGCCAGGGTATCGATCCCGGGATGCCCGCTTATAGCGGAAAACTAAGTGAGGACGAGCGCTGGGCGCTGACAGATTATCTGCGCTCCTTGACGTTTGTCACCTCCGGTGAGAGCGCCGCGCTCCAAAGCACCCCGGTGCCACAGGAGACCTCCATCCCAGAAGCCCCCGGGATCACAGGGACTGCAGAAGCGGCGGTCGCAGGGACTCCGGAAGCGTCCACTGCTGCTCTTGAGAGGGGCGAAGTCAAGGGTAAGGTCATCAATGCCTCGGGTGGAGAGATACCTCAAGACTTAAACATCACCTTGCACGGTTTCGATAACATGCAGGAAACCGTGACCATGAGCACCACTGTGCAAACGGATGGCAGCTTTGATTTCCAAAACGTGGAGATGGCGCCCGGACGAGCTTACATTGCCAGCGTTGTATACAACGACACGGTATATGGCTCGGATATCTCCACGGTTGAGGATGGCACCACTGATCTGGATATGGTCGTCCCCATTTATGAGACGACTACCGATACAGCCGTGCTATCCGTGGACCGGTTGCATATCTTTTTCGAATACGAGGAGCCTGACACGCTGCGGGTCGTTGAGCTGTATGTGATTTCCAATCTAAGCGATCGCACCCTCGTATCTCAAGAGGCCAGCAAGCCAGTAATCACCTTCGACCTGCCCGAGGGCGCAACCAACTTGCAGTTCCAGGACGGTTCCCTCGGAGGGCGATATACACAAACTTCTACGGGGTTTGGCGATACCGCGGCGATCAGACCCGGCTCTGGCCAACACCAGGTGGTATTTGCCTATGACATCCCCTACAAAAGTAAACTGGATTTACGGCAACCGATTAACTTACCCGTGAGTGCAGTGGTAATCCTCGTGCCTGAGGACGGCCTCAAGGTACGAGGCGATCAGCTTCAAGACGCTGGCCCCCAGACTGTCCAGGATATGACCTACCACATGTACACCAGCGATCAATTGAGCGCCGGCAGCACTCTGGCGATCTCCATTTCCGGAAATCCGTCCGGCGGAGGTCTGAATCTGGTCAGCGGTTCCAGTTCGAACCTGGTCATTGGGCTGGCGGCCTTCGGCCTGGCTTTGATCGTGGCCGGAGTATGGCTTTACCGTCGCAACCAGCTTCTGGACAGAACAGCGCTGGCACAGGAAAGCGGTTCTATCGATTCAGCTGTCTTGAGCACGGCCATCCCGGACGACCCGGATGCATTGATGGATGCCATCATCGCCTTAGATGACCTATACCAGGCCGGCGAATTGCCTGAGCAAGCGTATCGCGAACGGCGAGAGGCGATGAAAGCGCGACTCAAAGAGGTGCTAGGGAGCTAATGATCGAGGTGCGGAAGCTGGTTAAGCGGTTTGGGTTGAAAACGGTGCTGCGCGGCATGGATTTCAGCGTTGAGCCGGGAGAATTTGTGGCCCTGCTGGGCCCCAATGGCGCCGGGAAAACCACTTTTCTGCGTATTTTGGCTTCTCTCTCGCGGCCCTCTCTCGGTGACGTACGCATTGCTGGCTTCCAGCTGCCCGCGCAGGCCAGCGCGGTGCGCAGGCGCCTGGGAGTCGTATCCCACCAGCCACTGCTGTACGGCGACCTGACCGCCGAGGAAAATCTGCGCTTTTACGGCATGATGTACGGGGTTGCCGATCTCGGTGAGCGCATTGACGATGTCCTGGATCTGGTTGGGTTGAGCGCCCGCCGCCGCGATTTAGTACGCACATTCTCGCGTGGGATGCAACAACGCCTGGCCATTGGCCGGGCGGTGCTTCACGACCCCGATGTGATGCTTTTTGATGAACCGCATACCGGGCTGGACCAGGATGCCAGCAGTATGTTGGACCGCGTCCTGCGGGAGGTGGCCGCCATGGGCCGCACGGTGGTGATGACTTCGCATGATCTGGCGCGGGCCGCAGATCTGGCCTCTCGTTTCGATGTGCTCTCCCGGGGCGTCATCGCTGCCTCGGTTCAGCGCAACGATATCGATACCAACGACCTGCTGGCGTTTTACCGCCAGACGATTCAGGAAGCATAACACATGGATCAAGATCTGCAGCTCGCCAGAAGAGAACTGACCCAAACATCGCAGGGCAAGCTGCGCTCGTTTTTGCGCGCCATGTCGGCAGTCATCTGGAAAGACCTTTCAGCGGAATTGCGCAGCCGGGAACTGCTTTCAGCGATGCTGGTCTTCGCCCTGCTGGTGATCCTGATCTTCAACTTTGCGTTGGATTTGGACGTCGAAGCGCGCTTCAGCGTGACCTCGGGCGTGCTGTGGGTGACCTTCGCCTTCGCCGGCACCCTGGGTCTCAACCGCTCGATGGCTATCGAAAAGGATCGCGGCTGCCTGGACGGGCTGCTCCTGGCCCCGGTGGATCGGAGCGCCATCTACTTCGGGAAGGCAATTGGCAACCTGGTCTTCATGTTCATCGTCGAGATCATCGTGCTGCCGGTTTACAGCGCTCTGTATAATGTAAACCTGTTCAATCCGGGCTTGCTGGTCATAACCCTGTTGGGTTCGATCGGCTACGTCGCGGTGGGCACCTTGTTATCCACTATGGCGGTGCAGGCGCGTACCCGCGATATCCTGCTGCCCATCCTGCTCTTCCCGGTAATCCTGCCGGTCCTGCTGGGCGCGGTTAAGGCCAGCGGCTTTTTCCTGGAAGGCAGGCAAATGAGTGACATCTGGCCATGGATTAATCTCTTGATCACTTATGATGTGATTTTCATTGCGATCGCGTTTATGGTATTTGACTATGTGGTGGAAGAGTGAGGCGTGAAGCGTGATACGTGATGCGTGAAACGTGAGGCGTGAGGTCACGTTTCACGTTTCACGCCCTACGTACCACGCAACAATCTAGTTTGGAGTTCGTATATGCAACCAAAACCTCGTATCCTTACAATCTTAGACACTTTTACAGTCATCTTGCTGCTGGCGGCAACCGGGATGGTATTCTTTTACGCCCCCATGGAAGCTGTCATGGGCCAGGTTCAGAGGGTGT
>DASQQR010000370.1:0-4255 GCA_035643335.1 Anaerolineales bacterium | reverse complement strand
GACCTTCATCATCATCAACGCCGAGATTGACCTGTCAGTCGCCTCGGTAATGGGGCTGGCGGGCTGCGTGATGGCGTACCTGTTTGAAAAGGGCGTGCCTTTCGGGACCTCCCTTTTGGCGGGACTGGTGACCGGGGTTCTAGTGGGTGCTCTCAACGGTTTCATGATCGCGTACGTGGGGTTGACCTCGTTGATCGTCACCCTGGCCGGGCTGATCGGTTATCGTGGGCTGGCGCACGTGCTACTGGAGAATCGCTCGGTGGGCAACTTTCCCGAGTGGTTTGACCGCCTGGGACAGCGGCCGTTGGCCGGCCCCTTCCCGCTGGCCATGATCATCTTTTTTGTCTTGCTGATCATTGCGCTGATCATCCTGCAGTGGTCTGGCACCGGTCGCTACGTTTTCGTCATTGGGAACAATCGCGAGGTGGCGCGCTATTCGGGCGTCAACGTGCGCCGGGTTAAGATGACTCTGTTCGTCGTATCGGGCATCATCTCGGCCTTCGCGGGGTTGTTACTGGCGGCGCGGTTAGGCTCGATGCGGGGTGATACCGCACTGGGCACCGAACTTGAGGTCATCACGATCGTCGTGCTGGGTGGGGTGAGCATTTTTGGTGGCACTGGCTCGCTGTTTGGCGTTTTGTTATCGATCCTGATCATTCTGAATCTGCGCAACGGAATGGGCCTGCTCAACATAACCGGTGAAATCCAAACCGGCGTGATCGGCGCTCTGCTGATCGTGTCCGTACTGGGACCCAACATCGGGCGAGGGGTCAGGGAGGCCTGGAGCCATCGCCGTCGTATTCAACGTGTACGCGTTGAAGAATTAGAGAAAGGAGGATAGCCAATAAAGGAGATTATCTTGCCAGAATCTAAATGGACGAGTCAACTCTTAATTTAGTTTCACGAAAAGGAGAAGGAAGATGCTAAGAAAACTGATGATGCTTGCTGTTGTATTTGCGCTGCTGCTGGCGGCGTGTGCGCCAGCGGCAGCTCCGACCGAGGCGCCAGCCCAGCCAACCGAAGCACCAGTGCAGACAACCGAAGTACCGGCGCAGACAACCGAAGCACCGGCGCAGACAACCGAAGCGCCAGTGCAGACAACTGAAGTACCAGACCAGACAACGCAACCTGCCGCTCCCTCGGGAGAGGTGGTTAAAGCCACGCCGGGCAATGCGCTCAAGATGGTGTTCCTGCCCAAGAACCTGGGCAACGCGGTGTTCGATGAGGCGCATGAAGGAGCACTGGAAGCCGCCCAAGAACTACAGAATCCGGAGGAATTGCAGTACCTCGCTCCGGCATCCGGAGCTGCGGGCACCGAACAGATCCCCATCATCACCAATGCGACCACGCAGGGCGTCGACGCGATCATGATCTCCAACAACGCCGGCGACCAGATTGCCCCGGCTGCCCAGGCGGCCCGGGAGGCCGGCATCACCGTGGTCACCTGGGACTCGCCGATCCCATCCGCTGAGGGTGAGCAGGTATTCGTTGCCCAGGTGGACTTTGACGAGACCGGGACGGTGATGGCCGATATGGCGCGCGACATCCTGGGGCCGGACGGTGGCAAGTTTGCGATACTGTCGGCCTCGCCGGATGCCGCCAACCAGAACGCCTGGATCGCAGCCATGGAGGAAGTGCTCAAGGATCCCCAATACGCCAACCTGGAGTTGCTGGACACTGTGTACGGGATGGACCAATCGGAAGAGAGTTACCAGCAGGCACTGGCGCTGGTGGACAAGTACCCCGACATGCAGCTGATCATGGCGCCGACCACGGTGGGAATTGCGGCGGCAGCCAAGGCCATGCAGGATGAAGGGCTGTGCGACACGGTGAAAGTGAGCGGCCTGGGTCTGCCGAGTGAGATGGCTTCCTTCGTCAAGAACGGCTGCTCTCCCGAGTTCGCCCTGTGGAGCTTCAAGGATCTCGGCTACCTGACGTACTACCTGACATATCTGATTGCATCGGGTGACCTCCAGGGCGTGGAAGGCGAGCAGTTTGAAGCCGGCCGGATGGGTCAATACACCATCACCAAAGATCCGACGCGGGATGCAGGCCTGCGGGTCTTGATGGGCCCCTTCAGCAAATACAATGCAGATAATATCGATCAAGCGGTCAATCCATAAGACCTGGTATCTGAGCAGGTGATTGGGTATCGGGCGGCATGCCCGATACCCAATCTTGTGCGATCGTTCTAAGTGCAGTGTTCGATGAATATTCAGAGGCAGCGATGACTCCATCCGAATCCCAAATCCAACAATCCTACGCATTGGCCAAAGAGCGCTATGCCACTCTGGGCGTAGATACCGGTCAAGCCTTGTCCATGCTGGAGAAGGTGGCCATCAGTTTGCATTGCTGGCAGGGGGACGACGTGGGCGGTTTCGAGAACCCCGGCGGCGAATTGACCGGCGGCATTGCCGCAACGGGAAATTATCCCGGTAAAGCGCGCACTGCGGACGAGCTGCG
Source organism: Anaerolineales bacterium (assembly GCA_035643335.1). Lineage (GTDB taxonomy): Bacteria > Chloroflexota > Anaerolineae > Anaerolineales > UBA4823 > DASQQR01. The sequence continues at coordinate 1,792 of DASQQR010000370.1, read as the reverse complement.
CAGAGACCTTGACGTAGTATACGGTTTGCTCCCCGGCCAACATCGCCTGAACCTGCACGCCATCTATCTTGAATCCAACAAGCCTGTCGAGCGCAATGCCATCGAGCCGCGGCATTTCTCCGCCTGGGCGGATTGGGCGAGGTCGAACCAGCATGGGGTTGACTTCAATCCAACTTGTTTTTCGCATCCCAAAGCTGCCGACGGCTTTACACTTGCGCAACGCGATGAGGGGATCCGCCAGTTCTGGGTCCAGCATTGTATCGCCAGCCGCAAGATCGGTGAATACTTTGGGAGGGAACTAGGGACTCCGGCAGTCACCAACATCTGGATACCCGATGGATATAAGGACACCCCTGCGGATCGCCGGACTCCCCGCCAGCTGCTGCGGGATTCGCTTGACTTGATCTTCGCGGAAAGGATCGATCCGAGCTACAACCTCGACGCGGTCGAACCAAAATTGTTTGGCATCGGTTCTGAAAGTTACGTCGCAGGCTCGATGGAGTTCTATTGCGCGTATGCCTTGAGCCACAAGATATTGCTCACGCTGGACTCGGGCCACTTCCATCCGACAGAGACGATCGCCGACAAAATTTCATCTCTGTTACTCTTCCTGGACCAATTACTTTTGCATGTCAGCCGCGGCGTGCGCTGGGACAGCGACCACGTGGTCACCTTTAACGATGACTTGCAGGCTATCGCACAGGAGATTATCCGCAATGAGGCGCTCGAACGGATTCATATCGGCCTGGATTATTTCGATGCGAGCATCAACCGCATCGCGGCGTGGACAATCGGGGCACGCAATACATTGCGCGCCTTGCTGGCCGCCCTGCTTGAACCGAGGGAATTGCTGATCAATTTCGAAGCCGCGGGTGACTTCTCCAGCCGTTTGGCTTTGCAAGAGGAGCTAAAATCCTTCCCCGCTGGAGCGGTCTGGGACTATTATTGTCTAAAACAGAATGTCCCCATTGGCATGGACTTCATGCGGGTGATTAAAGATTATGAAGATAAGGAACTCTCGAAGAGGGATTAAGAAGGAGCAAATCATGGCTGGCTGGTCCGAAAAGATATTGGATATCGATTTGAGCTCGCAAACATACAAGACCTATCCGTTGGACATGGAGATGGCGCGCCTCTTCATCGGCGGGCGGGGCGTCGGGGCGCGCTTGTTGTGGGATCTGGTCGGGCCGGAGGTCGACCCACTCTCGGCTGAAAACGTTTTGATTTTTGCCAACGGACCGCTGACCGGCACAGGTTACCAGACCAGCAACCGTTTTTCCGTTTCGACGAAAAGCCCGTTGACCGGCACTGTGCTGGACGCCAACTCCGGCGGGTTCTGGGGCATGCAATTCAAGAAGGCCGGCTATGACGCGATGATCGTGCGCGGCAAAGCTGAGAAGCCCGTCTGGATCGAGATCAAAAGTGACCAGATCGCGTTTCATGAAGCATCTGAACTTTGGGGCCTGGGCGTTTTTGCGACGACTGAAAAACTAGGACAAAACAACAATAAACGTAACGTGCTGTGTATTGGTCCGGCGGGTGAGCACTTGAGCCGCATGGCGGCCATTATGAACGACCGCGAACGGGCCCTGGGGCGCGGTGGGCCTGGGGCGGTGATGGGATCCAAGAATCTCAAGGCAATTGTGGTGGAAGGCCGGCAGCGTCCGGGGATCGATGATCCGGAGCGATTCAAGTTCATGCTATACGAGACCCGCAAGCTGCTCTCCGCCAGCCCGCTCACCAGCCAGGCTCTACCGGAATTCGGCACGGTGGTCTTAATGAATATCATGAA
>DASQQR010000369.1:0-4519 GCA_035643335.1 Anaerolineales bacterium | reverse complement strand
AGCGGCGACACGGGCTCAATGTACAGGCTGAATATGGGTCCCTTCTTCCACTCCTCCTTGCCGCCGACGCGGATATAGGCCATCTCCAGCTGGTCCTTGAGGCCATCCATGTCCACCGCGGTGATGTTGATAGGTTTGTTGGTCCCCTCCAGCATGGCCAGGTATTGCCAGCGGTCGTAAGTGCCCACGGCGACATCCTGGACGATACCCAGCGACATGTGGAAATCCATATTGGGCAACGCCTGGGCTAAACGGGCAAAATTCTTGACATCCTCGTAGGTCGCCCGGCGGCGCTCTCCAGTGTGCAGATCCAGGGTGAACGGGGTATCCGAACCTGCCCCGAAGTAAATCTGGTTCTTGTACAGCTCCATCCGGTGCTTGCGATCGGGTCCGATTAGCACAACCTTGCGGGGCAAGGTGGAAAGGGCTTTGTCCACCATCCATGGCGGCATCTTCACCAGGCTGCTGTCCTCAGTGGTGTCTTCGACGATCGCCCCGCCGGAATAAGCGACCTCCACGCCTTCCTTTTCGTATACGCGCACGCCCGTCTCATAAAGAACCCGCAGAGCTGAGTAATAGATGGCCTCGATCTCGTCTTCGGTGAGGACTTCCAGGGTGGGCGTTGCGTTGACTTGATAATTGGTTTTGTGAACTTGCATGCTTGTCTCTCCTGTGATTTGCTATCGGATAAACTGGCTCTGGCGGATTTCTCCACCCGGCGGGATAATCACGAAATCGTCTTCACTGGCCTTGCCCAGGTCTGTGGCTACCTCGAGCAGGCGCCTCACATAGCCATCAGAGCCCTGGATCTCTTCGTAACGCATGCCCCAGCGCTCGCAGTAACGCGCCACCTCCAGCGCCTGAGGGCGATATTTCTCCAGGTCCTCCTGGCTGTGGGCTACGAATACCAGCCGCTCGTAGTGTTGGTACTGCTGGTCCATGATCCAGGCGGCGCTCTCTTCACCGTATTTTTCCACGTACTCGTGGTACTCCTGAAGTGGATTGCTGCCCGACTCCAACCAACCCTTGGTCAGGTAGTAAGTACCGGGAGTTGCCTCGAATTCCTGGATGTACCGGTCATACGAGCCCAACAGGATGGCAATGCAGTCGTCAGCGCGCGCCACCAACAGGGTGTGCTTACCCGCTTTGATACCATCCAACCCGTTTCCGCACAGCCCGTAGCCCAGGACCACCAAGCTGGGTTCTTCAATGCTGTCAATCGCCTCCTGCACCGTCCAGGTCAGGTTGCTGGGGACACGATGCAGACCGTAATCCATGAAGATGATTTGACTGGCGAAATCCTGCCCGGAATCGGAGGACGGATCTTTGGGAAGATGTTCGTGGATCAGGCTTTGAAAGACCTTGCAGGCAATGATGACGATGGGTAGTTGCCCGGACGGGGCCATAGTCTTATCCGCACTTTACAAAATCAGGCAGCACCCATGAAGCGCTTAGCCTGTTCTGCACCGGCTACGGCGTTGGAGCCATATCCATCAGCGCCAATGCGTTCGGCGAAAGCCCGGTCCACGGGCGCGCCGCCAACCATGATCTTAACCTGGTCACGCAGGCCAGCTTCCTCTATGGCCTTGATCGTATGGCCCATTGATCGCATCGTCGTGGTCAACAAGGCAGACATACCAACAATATCCGGCTGATTCTGTTTGATGGCGTTTATGAATTTCTCTGGAGGCACATTGAAACCCAAATCGATGACTTCAAAGCCGGATCCCTCGCACATCATTCCAACCAGGTTCTTGCCGATATCGTGCAGGTCGCCTTTGACCGTGCCCATCACGATTTTGCCGATCATCTTGACGCCGCTGGCAGCGAGCAGAGGCCGTAATACCTCCAAACCGGCTTGCATGGCGTCGGCGGACATGAGCACCTCCGGCACGAACATATCACCGCGCTTAAAACGCGCTCCGACCTCATTCATACCAACAATCATGCCGTTATCGAGAATGGCCTTGGGCGCAAGCCCCTCGTCAAGAGCTTTCTGGACCAGACCAGGCGCTTTCTCGGCATCGCCCTCCAGAATGGTCGTGGAAATCATTTCAAGTATTTCGCTCATAGGATTACCTCTGCACTTGTAACAGTTTAATGTTGTCTGAGTTGGCCTCAGGCCGCTTGTTTAACGCGCTCTTCGGCGGCTTCGAGAACCTGCTGGATAACCTTTTCAGTCTCCGGCTTGATGGGAGAAGGTTGGTGGGAGGCGAGGATGTCCTGCACCCGGGCGACGACGCGATCTCTCATGCGCTGTTTGCCCATCATGTCCCACTCTTCGTAATTGCGCCGGTCCAAGAGGTTCGGATACCAGAACTCGGTCTTGTAGTAGCGGCGGGTGTGCTGTTCGCGTAGATAGTGACCGTTGGGACCCACATGGTTAATCACATCTACCGCCAGAGTATCCTCGTTGACCTCGATGCCGCACGCGATACGGCGACCGTAGCCGATAGCCTCGTCCATCATGGCCAGTTGGAAGACCGATCCGGTCATGGCGCTCTCGGTGTAGCCAACGTCATGACACAGGTCTCCACCGGATAGAGCGGAAAAGAAGCAGGACAGCGAACCTTCAATGGCAGCCTGTTCGTCAAGGGCCTTCGAGTCAGTACAGCCGCCGGTTTGCCACAGCGGCAACCCGGCGTAATGAGCCAGTTCGGTAAGGCCGGCCATCATGAGTGAGAGCTCGGGAGCTCCGTAGGATAGGATCATGGCGTTCATGTCCATGACCGAGAGCACGCCCCCCATGATAAAGGGCAATCCAGGGTGGATGGCTTGAGCAAGCACCAGGCCCATCCAGGATTCAGCCGCCGCCTGGGTGATAATTCCGGCCGCGGTCACCGGTGCGGTCCCGCCAGCCAAGGGACAAGGGGTGAAGACCAACGGCACACTATGCCTGGCAGCAAAGATCAACTTGCTGACGGCCTCATTGGTGCTCACTAACGGCGAAAGAGGCTCACAATAATGAATGTAATTGGGACGCCGTTCAAAGGCTTCCTGGCCGCCAGCTTCTGCCACGGCGATCTTGTGGATATCAGCTGAATCGTCCCAGTCATAGGACCAGGCGACGATTGGCTTGCTCGTGCTGGGGAACATGCCAGCAAACTCATATAGGGCGCCAAGATCGGAATGCACGTCGCTGACTGTGCCCAATGACTCGCAAAAGTCGATGTTAGGCAAGGCATCCACCACCCGGGCAACGGTAGGCACATCCGACTTGACGTAGGGTCGCCGCTCCAGGGTTTCCACATCAATGAAATTGGGGCAAGTCGGTCCAGGGCCAAAATGGGCCCGGCCGGGGCCAATGTGAATGTCGTGCTTGGGGTTTCCATCCCGGGCGAAGACGGTAAAGCTACGTGGTGCCATCGCCAGCGAACTTTTCACCAGGTAGGACGGAACTCGCACCCGCAAACCATCCACGTGAGCTCCGGCGCGCTGTAGGATATCGCGCGCTTCGTCGTGATACACATCCAGGCCGGTATATTCCAGCACGTGCAGGACGCCTTCAAACAACTCCTGCAACTGGTCATCCGACAGCATTCGAAAGCGGATCCCAGAATTTGCTTTGTAATTTGTTCTCATTTATCGATTCTCCTGTCAGGTAGCGCCGACGAACCTCTTGGCCATTTCGGCGGCGGCAGCGGCGTTTGAGGCGTATCCATCGGCACCGATTTGGGTGGCGAAAGACTGGGTCACCGGCGCGCCGCCCACCATGACCTTCACCCGCTGGCGCAACCCGGCTTCTTCCAAGGCTTTAATGGTATGTTCCATAGTGCGCATGGTCGTGGTCAGCAAGGCCGACATACCCACAATATCTGGGTCAAACTCCTTGACGGCCTCGACGAACTGCTCGGGGGCGATGTCTTTACCCAGGTCCTTGACCTCGAAACCCGCTCCCTCGCACATCATCGCCACAAGGTTCCTGCCAATGTCATGCAGGTCACCTTTAACGGTGCCCAAGATGACTTTTCCGATCATCTTTTCGCCGCTCTCGGCAAGCAATGGCTTGAGGATATTCATGGAGGCCTGCATAGATCGGGCTGAGCGAAGGACTTCGGGCACGAACATGTTCCCGGCCTTGAATTCAACGCCGACATAGTCCATGCCGGGCATGAGACCGTTGTCGAGGATTTCCTTGGCTGAATAGCCTTCATCCAAGGCCTGCTGGGTCATCTCCGGCACAGCCTCCATGTCGCCTTCGATGACCGCCGTAGACATTTGGGATAGTATTTCGGACATAGATCGGATCTCCTTCTTGATTGTGTTTGATCAGTCGGTTAGCAGCACAATAAACCGTGATGCGTGTTGCGTGATTTTCACGTTTCACGCATCATGCTAGATTTCCAGATCCTACAATACACCATTTCGCATCCAATTCCTTGCTGTACCCTGTGCCAGCTAGAATAAGCCGACAACTTTGCCCTCTTCGTCCAGATCCACGTTCATGAAGACCGGTGTGGAGGGCAAGCCGGGCATCGTGCGCATCTCTCCCAGCAACGGATAGATGAAGCCAGCACCC
>DASQQR010000368.1:0-6390 GCA_035643335.1 Anaerolineales bacterium | reverse complement strand
CACCCGCCTCGGAGATGTGAAAGCCAACCTGGAGAAGCACCTCACCATGGCCAAAGACGCCGCGACCGCCGGTGCAGATCTCCTGGTCTTCCCAGAGCTATCCCTGACCGGGTATGTCCTGCAGGACTTGGTCCCAACCGTCGCCCACAAACCGGATGGGGAGGATACAATCTTTCATCATTTGCTGGAGGCCAGCCAACATCTGGACTTGATGGTCGGTTTCGTAGACGAAGACCGGCGGCACCGCTTCTTCATCGCCGCAGCCTACCTCTCGGATGGTGAGATCATCCACGTCCACCACAAGGTCTACCTCCCCACGTACGGGCTGTTCGACGAAGGGCGTTTCTTCGCCTGGGGTGATGAGGTGCGCGCTTTCGACACCCGTTTTGGACGCTTCGGAATCCTGATCTGTGAGGACTTCTGGCACGCATCGCCTCCCTACCTGCTGTGGCTGGATGGAGCTGATGTCTTCCTGTTTGCTTCAGCCTCTCCTGGTCGAGGCTTGCGCGACGAACCCCAATTGGAATCAGCCCACTGGGTCGAGCATATTAACCAGGCATATGCCAGCTTGTTCACCTCTTTCGTGGCTCATGCTAACCGGACCGGTTACGAAGACGGGCTGAACTTCTGGGGCGGCTCTACACTATTCGATCCCAACGGCGAACTGCTCGCTAAAGGTCCATACCACCAGGAGGCCCTCACCCTGGCAGAGATTGACCTCAACCAGTTGCACCGCACCCGAACCCGCCTGCCGTTATTACGTGACGAGCGCACCTCTTTGATGCGACGCGAGCTGGCCAGAATCAAACGCGAAAGGATCCACTCGGAAATTGACAAAAGCTGATTTCAAAGGCCACAGCCGGCTGGTGAGATTTAGCCTTGTGGCCGGATTGGGCTTGATCGCACTCATCTTGTCAGCAACTGCATTTTTCAATACCGGCCACGCCAGCCAGGGCCAGGGAGAGTACGTCATCACCGGACAGCTAGTGGATACACAGGGCCAGCCCGTTCAAGAAGCACAGATCAGCGCCAAATTGCCCGGCGCAGAGGAACCTCTAGTTCAGGTTGACAGTCAGGAGGACGGAAGCTGGGCGCTCATCCTACCCCGAGTGCCTCAAAATGAGCTTCTGATCGAGATAAGCCGCCCTCACTTCGCCTCCCAAACCGTCGCACTGAGAAGCCAGCAAGCAAATGAGCTCGCGACCGCCGACACCTATAACTTTGGGACAATAACCCTGGAACGCCGCATTACCGCTGGATTTTGGGTTTCGACGGTCGTCTTCCTGGCCATTCTGCTCCTGATTGCTTTTGAAACCCTCCACAGCACAACCGCCGCATTAGCAGGCGCTTCCCTTATATTTCTTGTGTCCTATGTCGGCGGCGCACTGAATCCTGGCTTGTTTATCTTCGGATTCGATCGCGGGATCAGCTACATCAACTGGGAGGTCATCTTCCTGGTCATGGGCATGATGATCCTCATCGCAATTGTCGAAGGCACAGGCGTCTTCCAGTGGACTGCTTTTCAAGCGTATCGCTTGAGCCGGGGACGCAGCTGGCTCCTGGTATTAATCTTAATGGGGGTCACTGCGACTGCCTCGGCCATGCTCGACAACTTCACCACGATGCTGCTGATGACTCCTATCAGCCTTCAGATCGGCATTGCTATTGGTATCAGCCCGCTGGCGCTGATCATTCCTGAAGTGCTGGCCTCCAATGTCGGCGGTATCACAACGTTGATCGGCACGCCGACGAACATCCTGATCGGCGCATTCGCCGGAATCGGCTTCAATGATTTTCTGATCAACCAGACGGTGGGGGTGATCCTCGCTCTGGCAGCCATGGCTGGATTCGTGCTGTATCACTACCGGGATGAATTCCGTAAGCAAAGTGGAGGCATTTCTCCCCGGCTTTACGAAACCTTAGCCGAAAATGCCGAAATAGAAGATGCCCAGGCGCTGTGGAAATCGGGAGCGGTTTTCCTGCTGGTCCTGCTCGGTTTCATCCTGGGCGAAAAAGTCCACCTTGTGCCAGCCGTGCCCGCTTTAGCCGGCGCGACCGCATTACTGATCTGGCTGAATCCGGATGTTCACAAAATGATCACGGCGGTCGATTGGACGACCCTGGTGTTTTTCATGGCGCTGTTTATTGTAGTCGGCGCCATTCAGGAAGTTGGGTTGCTCAGCTTCATCGCCGGTGGGATGAGCCGAATGATCGGCGAGAACCTCCCCCTCGGGACCTTCGTCATCGTCTTTGGGGTCGGTACCGTTTCAATGGCGATCGCCAACATCCCTCTGACGGCATCCATGTTGCCAATTGTAAAATTCCTGTCCACTACCATCCCCGGAGCGAACAGCAAAGTATTGTATTATGCTCTTTCTATGGGAGCCGCTATGGGCGGTAACGGCTTGTTGATCGGCGGAGAAGCCAACTTGGTCACGGCCGGGATCACCCGGCAGACTGACACACCGATTTCTTTCGCAGAGTTTTTGAAGGTGGGCTTACCGGTCACTTATCTGACCCTGGCTGTAGGATTCTTATGGCTATTAATTCGCTTCTGAGCGTTTTTTCACCAGTTATAGAAGTGATTCGTTTCTGAGTTCCAGACCACAGTGAGGATTGCCCGATGGCCAAAACAATTCTATGTCCAACCCGAGGGGGGAAACCCAGCTACCCCAACCAGGACCAAGCTATTGCCCTGGCAAAAGAGCGCGACGCAGAGCTACTTTTTTTGTACGTCTCCAATGTTCGGTTTTTGGGACGGACCGCGTCTCCTATCCTGGTCGATATCGAGACTGAACTCGATGAGATGGGTGAGTTTCTCCTAACCATGGCTCAAGAGCGAGCGGAAAAAGCTGGAGTGAAGGCGGACATCATAGTGCGCCGCGGCGCGTTCCGGGAAGCCCTGAAAAACATCATGGAAGAACGCGAGATCAGCGCTGTGGTCCTGGGCAGTTCCGCCGAAGGAACAGGATACACGACGAGGGAATATATCCAGGAATTGAGCGCAGAGATGAGCGCCAAAACAGGGGTAGAATTCATCGTAGTCCACGAAGGAAGGGTAGTCAGTTCACATAAACCTGGTTCACCTCAAGAAGCGGGACAAGAAGGCCCATGAATGAAAGAAAAGAAATCGACCTCTCCATAAACACAGACCTAGCCAGGAAGATTCTCACCGGTTTCATTCATACCGAAGTCACGCGGGCGGGTTTCTCGCGGGCCGTAATCGCTCTTTCGGGTGGGGTGGATTCGAGCCTGGCCTGCTATCTAACCGCCGAAGCCTTAGGACCCAAAAACGTGCTAGCCATCCGCATGCCGTACGAGAGCTCCTCGCCGGATTCAATGGAGCATGCGCAAATGGTGATTGATGACCTTGGGGTTGAATCGATCACCATCCCAATTACCGAGATGGTGGAACCGCTCTTCGAGCGCTTTCCGGATATGGACAAAGTGCGCCAGGGGAACGTCATGGCCCGCGAGCGCATGATTATCCTCTACGACCAGTCAGAGGCCTATCGAGGTCTGGTAATTGGAACAGGAAATAAGACCGAATTGCTCCTGGGTTACACCACGCTATATGGCGATTCGGCGAGCGCTCTGAATCCCAACGGCGACTTGTATAAAGCTCACATCCGGCAGATGGCGCGGACGATGAAAGTTCCCGATGCCATCATCGCAAAACCACCTTCGGCCGACTTGTGGGTTGGGCAGACCGATGAGGGGGAGCTGGGCTTCACCTACGATGATGTGGACCAATTGCTGTATCTCCTGGTGGACCAGCGCTACAGCCCCGCGGATTGTATCGAGGCCGGTTTTTCCGAGGGATTCGTTCGGTCCGTAGTAGACAGGGTGCGGCGTAATCACTTCAAGCGGGTGCTGCCTCCCATCGCCAAATTAAGCAATCGCACCATCGGCTATGATTTCCTTTACCTGCGGGATTGGGGGACGTAGGCAAGTAAAGGCTAAAACGGGTACCAGGGAGCAGCAAACTGGCGCCTGTTTGTTGAAAACCAGCCACCATGTCGATTCACGTTCCGCCCTCACTACGCTACCGAAAATTCAGATTGCTCTGGCTTGGCCTGGCTATCTCGATCACCGGCTCCCAGATGCAGCTATGGGCACTCTTCTGGCATATCCGCACCCTGACCGACCAGCCCATCGCTTTAGGAGGGGTCGGCCTGGCCCGGATCCTGCCCATTGTCGGGTTCTCACTGGTCGGTGGCGCCGTGGCGGACGCCATCAATCGCCGCAGAGTCCTGTTTCTCACCCAGACGACCATGGTCCTCATCGGGATAGCGCTGACTTGGCTCACGTTCATTGGGAAAATCGATCTGTGGCACATATACTTGCTGACCGCGATTCAGGCAGTCGCGATTTCATTCGATTTGCCCGCGCGGCAGGCAGTAGTCCCCAACCTGGTGCCTGACCATGAACTTCCCAATGCCTTCAGCATGATGTCGATCGCCAGGCAGGTCGGAGCAATCGTTGGCCCGGCATTGAGCGGCCTGGTGATTGCTTACTGGGGCCAGGCTTATACCTATCTGATTGATGCTATCACCTACCTGGCTGTGATCGCGGCCCTGATTTTGATGGGTTCCATTCCGCAGGAGATGGCTACGAGCCGAGAAAAGCCAGTCAGTCTGACGGCCATCAAAGAGGGAGTCCAGTTCATCCTGGGCCATCCCATCATTCTGTCCACTATGATACTGGATTTCTTCGCCACATTCTTCTCCTCGGCGAACACCCTGATGCCAATCTTTGCTCGAGACGTTCTCAATGTTGGGGCCATCGAGTATGGCTGGCTTTCTGCAGCCCAATCTATTGGTGCCATGGCAGCGGCTGTGATCATTTCGCAGATGGTTGAGATTCGCCGCCAGGGGCCGGTCTTCCTGGGATCGGTAGTAGCTTTTGGATTAGCGACCATCGGCTTCGGTCTAGCGCGCACATTTGTACTGGCGATGTTGGCTCTGGTCTTTGTTGGCGCATCCGACTCGGTCAGCACGATCATTCGCAACACGATCCGCCAGTTGCAGACACCCGATCACATTCGCGGGCGGATGACCAGCGTGAACCAAATTTTCTTCATGGGGGGCCCCCAATTAGGAGAAGTGGAAGCCGGAACGGTAGCTCAATTTTTTGGCGCGCCATTCGCGGTTATCACAGGTGGTATTGGCTGTATCCTGGCGGTTGGCTGGGTAATCCACCGCTGGACCCATATCCTGGCATACAACGGAGATGAACCGATTCGGGCCGGGGCGACCGCAGACTAAGCCCCCTCGCGCCGGCTATGCAGTTGTTCCCACTCCCCTAACAAGGTATCGATTTCATTTTCGGTTTGCACGTAATCCATACCGAGCTGTTGAACTTGCTCAGGATCCGCCGGTGGAACCTCTAATTGATCAGCGAGGTCGGCCAACCTGGCCTCCAAATGAGCGATCTTTTCCTCGAGTTCCAGCAAGCGCTCCTTAAGCCGGTACTCGCTCATGGCGGGGCGAGAATCGCGCTGGGCCTGAGGGTACATCTCTACCACTGGCTGTTGAGACTCGACCTGCAAACGTTCAGCCTCTCTTTGGGCGCGATATTGGCTGTACGAGCCTCGGAAGAGCCCAAGAGAGTGATTTTCCTCGTCGATATCCCAGATTTGTGTAGCCAGGGCATCAATCAAGTAGCGGTCGTGCGAGACAAGGATGATAGTGCCCTGGTAGTTCTGCAGTACTTCCTGCAAAATCTCCTGCGAAGGGATATCCAGATGGTTGGTAGGCTCATCGAGGAGCAAGAGGTTAGCCCGAGTCAGGGAAAGCTTGGCCAGGGCCAACCGGCCGCGCTCCCCGCCGGAGAGAGTTGCGACCTTTCTAAACACGTCATCTCCAGTGAATAAGTAGTGCGCCAGGTAATCGCGGATATCCGCCAGTAACAGGTGAGGCGCGATCGACTCGATCTCTTCGACCAGAGTCCGTTCTGGGTCCAGATCCTCATGAGCTTGAGCAAAATAGCCAATCTGGAGACTGGCCCCCAATTCGACCTCGCCCTCTAAAGGTTCGACCCGCTCCAAAATGGTCTTGAGGAAAGTAGTCTTTCCAGCCCCATTCGGACCGATTACGGCGGCGCATTCGAGGCGGCGGAGCTCGATCTCTCCCACTTCGAACAGGGGTTCCCCTGGGTAGCCCACAACCAGTGCAGAGGCCCGTAAGACGATCTCACCACTGCGCTGTTCCGGCTTGAGGTTGAGATTAAGGTGAGGAGGGCGGTTAGTCGGCTTCTTCAACGAACGCAAGCGGCGAGTTACCTCCTCCACGCTCATCATCTGGCTGGTTGCGCCGGTCTCATGGGCGATTTCGGACCACTTTTTCCCTTGAACAGCTTCAAAACCCCCGCGCTCAATGGCATCCAGAT
>DASQQR010000367.1:0-8199 GCA_035643335.1 Anaerolineales bacterium | reverse complement strand
GCCTAAGTGGACCAGCTGAACCTTGTTCTAACCGCAAAAGAAAGGAAAAAAGCGATGGCTACCACTCAAAACGATTTGAGCATCAAAACAATTGGCTTGTCTGTCAGCGCGGTCCTGGCTGTGGTCTACGCGCTGGTCATGTTCGCCAGCCTGCTCTTAGTCGGTTTGGGTACAACCCGTTCCTGGCAGGCGACCCTCCTGCGCATCGGGTGGAGCACCGTGGCCGGATTCGAGATCGGCCTCCTGGGGATCGTGATCATCGGTTTTGCTGTCGCCGGGGCCTTCGTGCCCGCTTACAACTTCATCCGGCGCCGAGTGCCAAGCCGAACTAAAACCATGCAGCGACTGAGCCAATCCGACCGGCCGTCCGCCCGCACTTGGACATTCAGACTGCTAGCCGCTGTCTTGGTTCTGCTGCCCCTGATCCTGCTTGTATTGCGCGTGCTGGCCTCGGCCATGTCCTTCGCCGTCACAACTGGCGCTGGTGATGCTAACACACAGGGTCCCGGCGCGCGCATGCAACCGGTCAACATGGGTTCCGTCATCAATACGGCGAATCGGGAGGCGGAGCCCTCCTTCACCGCCGACGGGAGGACGATGTACTTTAACTGCAACAACGCCGACATCTGCGTCTCGTACCGGACTAGCGCGTGGGAAGAGGGGAAATGGACACCGCCCGAACGCCTTGGCGCGCCGATCAACACGGCATTCGAAGAGATCGAACCGGTCATCAGCGCTGCGGGCGACAAGCTGTACTTCACGAGCATCCGGCCGAGAGGCCGCCTGAAGGACCTTCCATTCTTGTCGCCTTTCATAAATGTTTTACGCGTGGCCTATCGGCTGGGCGCTGAGGAGCTCGGCAGCAGTTTGCTTGGTGGACTGGGTATGGCGGACGTGTATGTCAGCTACCGGGTGGACGGCGTCTGGTCGGAGCCTCGCAGCCTCAATGAAGCCACCGGCGAGCCGCCAGTCAACACCTCGTTCGAAGACCACTGCCTGTTTTTCTCCGCCGATGGAAATGAAGCCTTTTGGACGTCCACACGACCGGGCGGATCTGGCAAAGATGATATCTGGACCTCACGCCGCGTGGGTGGCAAGTGGACCGAACCCGAGAACCTTGGCCCGAACGTCAACGGTCCGGGGAGAGAGCATACCTCGATCCCTACACCTGACGGGCGGTCGCTGTACGTCACGGCGACGCGCTCCGAGGGCTTTGGCGAGGAGGACATCTACGTCACAACGCGCGATGCCAGCGGGAAGTGGGGCCCGCTGGTCAACGCAGGTGCGCTGGTCAACGGGCCGGGCGACGACCGCTGCCCGGCCTGGACGCCTGACCTCAAGTTCTTCCTGTTCGACTCCGTGAGGGAGGGCGGCTTTGGAGCCAGAGACATCTGGTGGGTCGATTTCAAGGATGTGGCGGGATACCCTCTTACCTCCCAGACGGCCGTTGCTCCTGAGGATGGCAAATTGCTATATGTATTTAGCCAAAGCCGTTAAGGAGGCAAGAAAATGGGTCTTCAAACCATTTCAATAAATGCGCCCTATGTCCTGCCTTTGGGGGATCTGACGCGTGCGGACGCCAGCCGCGTGGGAGCGAAGGCGGCCAATTTGGGCGAACTGGCCCGGGCTGGATTTCCGGTCCCCCATGGCTTTGCCCTCACAACCCAGGCGTTTGATCATTTTGTAGCGCGCAATGGGCTGGATGAAAGCCAACCACGCGAGAAGGTACTTACAGCTGAGATGCCTCCTGAAGTAGAGGATGCCCTGCGTGAGGTTTCTCGAGAACTTGATGGTAGGCCGCTGGCCGTGCGTTCTTCTGGGGTGGCGGAGGATTTGGACGAGGCTTCTTTTGCGGGGCAATACGAAACCATCCTCGGCGTGCGCGGTTTTGAGGAACTTGCCAATGCTGTTCGCCAATGCTGGGCTTCAATGTTCAGTGGGCGTGTCGGGGTCTATAAGGATAACAAAGCGCAGGTGGTCAATGCCAGCATGGCGGTGTTGGTGCAGCAACTCATTCCTGCGGATGCGGCAGGAGTGGCGTTCACGGCCAACCCTGTGAACGGCCGGCGGGATGAGACCGTGGTGAGCGCGGTGCGGGGCCTGGGCGAACGGCTCGTATCCGGCGAAGCCTCTCCCGATGAATGGATCGTAAGCGAAAGACAAGCTATTCGTAAGAGCGCGCCGGAACAGGCGGTCGACGAAAGCCAGGTGCACGCCATCGCGGAAATGGCGCGCCGGGCCGAGGAGTACTTTGGCGCGCCGCAGGATGTCGAGTGGGCCATCGCAGACGGTAATAAGCTGTTCATACTGCAGGCGCGCCCAATCACTGCGCTCGCGGAGCCCGCCCCCACCCCGATCCCCATAGCAGTCGAGCCGCCGCCGGGCTTCTGGGAGCGCGACTCAAGCCACATTGCGGAGCCGTTATCGCCGATGTTCCGGTCGGCAGTTCTGCCCGCTCACGAGCGTGCCACCCACGCATTGAGTAAGGCGTTATCGCTGCCAATGGAAGGCGCGCAGTTCCGGGAAATCGGTGGCTGGGTGTACGCACGAATGGCCGGCCCAGGCGGCAAGGACATGCCACCACCGCCGGCGTGGCTGATGCCCATCCTGGTACGGGTGGTGCCGCAGCTGCGCAAGATGGTCAAGGGTATGATCGCGGCGGTCCGCGAGGACCGGCTGGGGAAGAGCGTAGACCGCTGGTACGCCGAGTGGAAACCCGAGACGATCGCTGGCCTGGAGGAATTGAAGAAGGTGGACCGGCCTAGCCTTACGGATGATGAGCTGGAACAGCATCTGAGAGAAGTGCTTGCCTTCGTGCTCGAGCGCGTGCATATCCACATGCTGGTCACGGCGGCCGATTCTTTGGTGGTCGAGTTCGCGTTGGCCTGCCAGGACTTGCTTGGGTGGGACGCGCGCAAGAGCCTGGCACTGCTGAGTGGCCTTTCGGTCCAGACCACGGAGCCGACCTATCGCCTGGCAGAGCTGGCACGCATGGTGCGGGAGCGACCGGCGGTAGGTGAGCTTCTTGGGCGCCTTGACGTCGATACGTCCCGCCGGTTAGCGCAAGCGGACGGCGAGTTCGCGGCTGCATTCGAGGCTTACATGCAAGCATTCGCCCATCGGACGCTGCGTTGGGACATCAATGAACCGACCGAGGCAGAACAACCGGAGCTGATCCTGAGACTGATCCGGGACCAGATGGCGAGCGGCTATGATCCGCACGCCGAGGCCGATGCGCTGGCGCGAGAACGGGCGGCCGCCCTCGCCGAAGCGCGGCAACTGCTTGCGGACCGTCTGGACGAGGACCGGCGCCGGTTTGAACGGGCGCTGGCACGCGCCGAGCGGGCCTATCCCGTCCGGGAAGAGCACGAATTCTATCTCTCGAACGCTCCCTTTGCCCAGCTGCGATATGCCCTGCTAGAGGTCGGCAAGCGGATGGTTGAGCGAGCGCAGCTGAACCGGGCGGAAGACATCATGTTCCTGGAGATGGAAGAGGCGCAGACCGCGTTCCGAGAGCGATCCGACCTCAGAGCGATGGTGATTCAGCGCAAAGGAGAACTGGCCTGGGCCAAGGCACATCCCGGCCCCGCTTCTTACGGCAAGGCACCGCCGCCACCGCCGTCATTCGATGCGTTTCCGGCTGAAGCACGGCACTTGATGCGAGTGCTCATGTGGCAGATGCAAACCTTGCTGCCCACAGAGGACAGCGAGAAGGTCGAGCCCACCAGCGGCACGGATTTGCGTGGGCTGGCAGCCTCAGCGGGCCAATACACTGGGCCAGCGCGGATCGTGATGAGCGAAGCCGAGTTCGGCAAACTGCAAGCCGGGGACGTGCTGGTGTGCCCCACCACGCAGCCACCCTGGTCCGTGCTGTTCCCGAGCGTGGGCGCGCTGGTGACGGACAGCGGCGGGATCCTCTCCCATCCCGCCATCATCGCGCGGGAATACCGGATCCCGGCAGTGGTTGCCACGGGCAATGCGACACAGCTTTTAGAAGATGGGCAGGTCCTGATTGTCGACGGGAACAGTGGGATCGTGACGATCGTAAACCCGAGGAAATAAAATGGGGCGGCCGACTGACTGAACGCCCATTCGCGGACCGTGCGCTGTGTGGCTTGGATTGTTTTGTAAATTGTTTGCATAGCAGACAGGGGAATGAATAACATGGAGAAATTTGCTTCAGAAGAATATTCCCCCTCTATGACCCTTCTCGAGAAGCTGGCTGCCGGTCCCCTGAGTCTGGATGTTACACCAATCCAATTAGGATTGGTGGGCGGATTTGAGCGCCATGCGAAGCGAGTGCTAATGCATCCGCTCTACCCACAGGCTGTACGGTGGTTCCTGATCGGCTTCCTGGTTACCCTGGCCTACTCGGCTTTTTTCGGGCCAAACGATCCACGCCTGAATTTCGCTACAGTGATGGGCTGGATTGTATGGTGGCCCTTGTTGGCGGTCAGTTATCTCTTGCTGGGGCGGGTCTGGTGTGCAGTTTGTCCAATGGGAGCGTTATCCGATCTTGCCCATCGTAAGATTGGACTGAACATAAAGGCCCCTAAGATCTTGAAGAAACGCTGGGTAGTGGCTGTTCTTTTAGCCCTTGCCATCTTCTATCAAGCCTGGATTGAGGAAGTTACCCGAGCATCTTACTCGCCTCTATTTACCGGTCTGATTTTGTTGAGCTTTACAACGGGTGCGGTCCTGTGCGGGTTTGTATTTGAGCGCTGGACCTGGTGCCGTCACCTTTGTCCACTTGGCGCCTGGTCGGGCGTTTTTGCCATGAACAGCATGGTAGAAGTCCGTGCTGACACAAACATCTGTTTGGCCAAGCGCTGCAAAGGGATCTACTGTTACTTCGGGCGCGAAGACTTGCCTGGCTGTCCTTTTCATCAAGTCCCCAAAATCATGGAGTCGAACCGGTATTGCGCGACCTGTGGCAATTGCCTGAAGGCCTGTCCCAATGATGCGATTAGTGTCCAGCCACGTTGGCCTGGCCGTGAATTCTTTACCCAGAAAAAGGAGCTGCTCGAGAATTCACTGATTTCGGTAGCTGCCATAGGCATTGTTGCCTTCCAACTCTTTGTGATGACAGATATATGGATGGGCATCTACGATCAAGCCTCAAACTTGCCTTTATTTTCCCACGATGCCCTGCTTTATGGAGCATTCATATTAGCCAGTGTGGGTTTGGCAATCGCTTATTTCATCTTGGCATCGAGGCTTTATGCTTATCTGACCAAGCAACCACTTCGACAGGAAATGAGCCGGTTCGGTTTTGCATTTTTGCCATTAGCTTTGATGGGGCATATCGGTCATAATCTCAGCCACTTCTTCAACGGTTATAGATTGGTGCCCGGAGCACTGGTGGGTCTGGTAGGCCAGGCACCTTCGGCATCGATAGAATCTTTACCCAATAACTGGCCTTGGTTAGCGCTGGAGATAGGTCTGGTCTTGATTGGTCTCGGAATGTCAATCTGGGCTATACGCGGTGTCTGCAATGCTCGTAGAATCGTCTGCCCACAGCAACCAGCAGCGATACCCTATATGAGTTTAGCAGTGTTTTTTACATCTATTTTTATATTGTTGTTTACTTTACCGATGGTCACCCGGGTATGAAGGATTGATGCGAAAAAGGATTTAATGCTCGGGGTAAGATCACCCGCGAGCGGCACGAGCTCAAGAAACAGGTAATTGGATAAGACGAGTTATTGAAAGGAGAGAAAAATCATGATGATGGGTCTTGATTGATTGTACCGTTGATATTGATTGGCGTTGTCGCTTACGCCCTCGGCTGGCGACCGAGGACCAATCAAACGGGACCGGTTCAAACGAGGCAAACTCCCTCCGAGATTCTGAAAGCACGCTGAGGTTGCTGGCAAGACCTTTCTCCCACTTGTTCAGTAATTCGTTTGAACCAGAAACCTGCTACACTGATTTTAGAAAGGAGTAAATAATGACTGGGCATTCAATTGGCATGTTTTTGCATATCGCGGGCGCGCTGGGAATTTCTGCGATGCTTACCCTGGAATGGACCGGCCTGTGGCAAA
The DNA here is from genome assembly GCA_035643335.1 of Anaerolineales bacterium. GTDB lineage: Bacteria > Chloroflexota > Anaerolineae > Anaerolineales > UBA4823 > DASQQR01. The sequence goes on along the minus strand of DASQQR010000367.1, from coordinate 2,155 downwards.
TCCGGAGCGCCATACTACCTGAACAGGTTCGCTCTTGGCTTGGCACTTTCAGGAACGCGAACCGGGTGTTGTTCGTCTCGATGCTGACGAACGTCCTCACCGGCATCTATATGATGCTGACGGAATGGGGGCCGGAGGCATGGATCATCGTGTCGCTGGGGTCAATCGTCCTGATGCCGGTCCTTGCGATGGCGCTCACCCGCCCGCGGATGGCGGCGATTGGGCAGACTCTGGCTGCGGAGAAAAGATCAGTTTCACAAACCTTACATAGCCTGGCGAGTCACCCACTCCTTTGGATCTCCATCCAGACTCGCGTGGCTCTCTTGCTGGGCACCCTCTTGCTCATGATCACCAAGCCCGATTGGGGCGGGGCACTGATCACCGCTGGTGTAGCGATCGTCCTTGGTATTGCCTCAGCATTGCCTGTATTTCTCCGAGAGCGAACACAACAAGGGTTGGCCGTCTGACCTGCCTAACTCCAAGATTCAGAAAGTCGGAAAGCCACTCGCACTTCATGGGCCACGCAAAATGATCGCCCGTCATCGCGAGCCGCCAGAGGCGGCGAAGCAACCTCCGCCGAGTGAGCGGAGATCGCCACGCCCGGTCTGCTTGCTTGTTGATGATGAGTTATGCAGAATTGGCAGGCAGCCAAATAACGCCGGGCTCGCGATGACGGTTCAAGCAAATAAGGAGAGCCAGAACCATGATGGGAAAGGTAATTTTACACCCGTGGCTGGGCAGTATAAAGTTGAGAACAAGTAGGAGAAACCATGAGATTGCTGTATCGATTACAGACCAATTCTAAAAATTCATCCGCTTCGACAACATCGATCTCCTTAGAAGAGGGCGCCAATGTGGCGGTCATAGGTGGAGGGCCGGCGGGCTCTCTATTCAGCTATTTCTTACTGGATCTGGCAAATAAAGTCGATTTGAATCTACAAGTGGATATCTACGAACCGCGCGATTTTTCGCTGGTTGGCCCGCCCGGGTGTAATATGTGCGCTGGGATCATCTCGGAGAGCTTGATCCAGATGCTAGCGGTCGAAGGAATTAACCTGCCTTCCTCGGTCGTCCAGCGCGGTATGGATACCTATGTTCTGCATACCGATGCCGGTAAGGCATTCCTCGAAACACCGCAGTTGGAGAAGCGGATCGGAGCAGTGTTCCGCGGGGCAGGTCCTTTGGGAATGAAGCACAGCGAATGGACCAGCTTCGATGGGTTCTTGCTCGATCAAGCTATCCGAAAGGGGGCGCACGTAATTCGGAGCCGGATTGATGATGTCTCCCGGGTGGAGGCGGGTGTCTTGGTGAAGCCACGCAACGGCCCAGCCCTGAGCTATGATTTCCTGGCGGTTGCGGCTGGCGTGAATACCCGGGCCCTCAAGCTCTTCAAACCACTGGAAACCCATTTTCAGGAACCAGGGGTGACCAGGACCTATGTCCGTGAATATTTCGCCGGGCGGGAGAATATCGAGGCATACCTGGGCCAGCATACCATCCATTTCTTCCTGCTCGACCTGCCAAACCTGGATTTCGCCGCCGTTATCCCCAAGGGGAACTACATTACGGTGTGCATCCTTGGGAAAGACCTGAATGATGAGGTTTTTGAGAAATTTCTAAACAACTCGGTGGTAAAGGATTGTATGCCGCCTGGATGGCAGCCCGAGCAGTTTGTCTGTCACTGCGCTCCACGGATTAATATTACCGGTGCAGTCCATCCTTTTGCGGACCGGATGGTTTTTCTAGGAGACAGCGCGATATCCCGGCTTTACAAGGATGGGATCGGCGCAGCCTACCGGGCCGCCAAATATGCTGCCACGACCGTGGTCTTCCACGGAATCAGCCAGCAGGATCTCGAGGCCCATTACTGGCAAATGGTCAAGAGCATGGAGTTCGATAATCGGGTGGGCAAGCTTATCTTCAAAATTGTCAGCCCTATGAAGACTCTGGAGTTCGCCATGCATGGCATCGTCCGCATGGTTTTATCTGAGCAGTCCAAATTGCCTGACCAACGCCGGATGAGCAAAATCATGTGGGATATGTTTACCGGAAGCGCCCCTTACCGGGACATCTTTTACCGGTTCTTCCATCCCGCGTTCTGGAGCCAGTTCTTTTGGTATTTAAGTTATTCGCTTTTCATCGGAAGGTCATAATG
>DASQQR010000366.1:0-9602 GCA_035643335.1 Anaerolineales bacterium | reverse complement strand
GGCGGGAGCGGCCCCAGGACTCATCGAAATCCAATGACCAGTACCTGTGAAAACGTAAACCATCGCGATCGATGGTCAAAAGGGTAGCGGGAGGAACGGTTTTGACAGATTGATAGAGGGTGCGGCCGCCCAAAATCATGGAAAAGCGGAGGAACTCCGCGAGGGCGGGGAGGTCCAAGGCCCGGTCGACAGCGGGAGCCCGGAGCAAGGGCGGAAGATGGGTGGCAAACAGAAAGATGCCGGGGAGGCTGGCGTAGAAGAGAGGCCGGGAGGCGAGGCGGTCGGTGAGGAGGTGCAAGGCACTGCGGCGGCCGTCGTAGAGCAGCAGGAGATAAGAGCCGCTCAACTCCCGAAGCGTTCCAAGTCCCTGGGTGTGAAGATCGAGGAGCAATTTTGTGAGGGTATGGCTGAGAGAAGGCCGGTTTGAGGATTCAAAAAGGGAGCCGCCAGCGACCTGAAGATAGCCATGGAGGTAAAAGAGCGTTTCCCGATCGGGGCGAATGACGAGGCTATCGTTGAAAGAGGAGGTGCGCATGGAAAAGGGGCCACGAGCCCATAGAGTGGCGCGACAGCCAGCAGCGCCCGAGAGGCCTGAGCCAGAAGCCATCTGGCGGCAGATGCGGTGCAAGTGTGCCTGAGGCAGTCTATAGGAGAGGCAACCGGCGAGGCTATCCACGAATCACCATCTCCAGCGCCGGGAAGGCAAGAACGACTCGAGCAGGCCGCGGGCGAGAGCAATCCAGCCAATTGGCAGATTTCTCAAAAAGCAAACGTATTCTGGAGTCCTGATTTTGAGCGAACGGAGGAGGCACTTCATCCGTAGCTGCGCCAAACTCAATCGGGTGAAGGCACCTAACCAGATAACCAGAGGCAAGCGGCTTCGCCAAATTAAAAGCGGCCCAGCCAGCATGAATGCGGCAACGATTCCGGCGCACAGGTGTAAAATTGCCTCTGGCCACTGATGATATTGAAAACCCAAAGTTACCCGATTGCGGAACCAGCGCGAGCTCTGCCTCCAGTAAGACCGAGCTGTATCGGGATAATGCGTGCGTACCCGACTGCGCCTCATAAAGCGGATTTTGTATCCCTTCCGAAGCAATTGCCTCGAGAGGACGAAATCCGTGCCAGTAGGAGCGGAGGCTAAAAAAGCCCCGGCGCGTTGCAGGGCTTGACCGTGAATGGCGGTATTGCATCCAATTAGTGAATCAACATAGACTGGCAATGACAGTTCCCGGTGGAGATGCTGCGCCCACTGAATCTGGACGAGCGGATTTCGCAGCTGGCAATCCACCGGCATCCAGGATCCGGTGCACACCTCTTCTTGGCCTTCAATCACTGGCCGGAGCACCGCCTCAAAGCATTCATCCTCCAGGATGCAATCTGCGTCCGTCAGGTAGACGATCTCCCCGCTCGAGCGCTCGAAACAGCGCTGCAAGGCCGCCTGCTTCCCCTCGCCGGGTCGCTGCCTGAGCACGATCACCCCCCTGTTCGCGTACTCGTATGCCTCTTCCCAGCTGCCGTCGCTGCCTCCCGCGCACACGATGATCTCTTTGTTCCGGTAGCGCAGCCCCAGGATCGAGTCGATACATCCCCGCAGGCGACCCGCCTCGTTCCACGCCGGCACTAGGATGCTCACCAACGGCGTTTTCTCCAACCGCGCCTTCTCCACAGCCCCATCCATATGCTCCTGTTGGTAGTCCCGCACTCGCTGGCTGTCTTTCAGCCATTGCCGGTACTGGTCCAGCCCCACCCCGATCAGGACCGCGCCCAGGAACCAGCCGGCTTGCCCCTCAGCCCAGGACGTGATCCGCCTGGCGCGCTGGGACAGCTCTCCCCGCCCGGCGCCCGAACGGCCCCTGCCTCTCATCGCCAATCCACTTCCGCCCAATCTGCCCCCTTGCGCCACCGGTAGCGCAACTTCTCTCCCTCCCAGCACTCGATCGCCCGCCCGTCTTCCCGGTATCGCATCCGCCGTCCACGGGAGGTGCAATCGCTTTCGAACCCGCTGAGTACAATGGGTTGCGTTGGGACATCCCCCTCTACCTGGCTGGTCAGGTAGCGGAACGCCTTGTCCGCCCACCCGCAAACCGGCAGCAGGTCTCTGAACTCGGGCATCCCCGGGCTCCCTTGTGAGACCGCCCTTCCAAAACCCCACCCCGTCCTCATCCCGCCACTCGGCTGTAAGCCCGCCAGCATCCACCCCAACGTGACCTCCGTTTCGATCTCCATGCCCTGTACCTTCATGATTTCCATGGCCCTCAGGATATCGCCTGTCCCGGAGACCCATTGCGGGTAGCGGATAACCCGCCCATTGCCGTAAATGACCTGCGGGAACGACCCGTCTGGCAGGCCTGTCCGCACGATAAACCGCATCGCCGCCCGCGCCGCTCGCAGGTATCCTCTTTCTCCTGTATGGTCGTACCCTTGCACCAGCGCCGGGATGCAGCGGGCGATGTAGAAGGGGTGATAACGGCCCGATCCTTGTTTTCTCCTCCACGCTTGGTCGATGGCTCCGTCCAGGGGGTGGCCCGGCGCCTGCACCTGGCAGTCCACGATTTTATCCAAACTGGGGAGAATGAATCTTTCCAGGGTCACTGCATTGCCGCTGAAAATCATCCAGGCAAATAGGGCGTTCACGATCGTCGCCGCTTTATTGGGCACAAAGGTCGCCACGTTGGGAGAATTCCGAAAATACTGCCCGGCCTCATCCCACAGGACTTCGCACAGGAAGTCCCTGATATTCCGTTCGGCGCTCTGCCAATAAGTCCTCCATTGGGCATCCCCTCGCCGGACCAGCTCGCTGGCTAACTGCAGCAATCCCAGGTCGCAGGCCGCTTCGTGCGGTGTCCCTCCCGGCCTTGGATTGGCCTCGAAACTCGATCTCGGGAAATTCCCTGCCGGCAGCTGCGCCCGCACCAGGTCGTCCCCCGCCCGCCTGGCCTTCTCCAACCAGCATACGTTGCCGCTCGCCCTGAACAGGTTCACATAACCCGCCAGGATCCCTTCGTAGCGCCAATCCATCGCCGCCCCGCAGAAATCCAGGCCATCCTGCCACCAGTGCACCACCGGCCCCCCGTATCCCTCCGGCCCGCGCATCGCGTCCAGCCACGCATCCATGCATCGAATCGCCGCCTGAAGCTCGAAGCCCGATTCCCCCCTCCTCTCCTCCCCGCTTAGCCACCCCTCCTGACTACCCGATTCCGCCCACACGTCTGCGCCCTCTCCACGTTCCCGTATTCGTGATTCTATTCGTGGACGGCCTCCCCTGTTGGGCGACAGGTGCACTGTCGTCCCATCGCTTGATCGATCATTCCGGCATTCCCTCGGCCAAGGACATATGCCCTGATTCGTGGACGGCCCTTGACCGCCCCTCGAGCTGCCTTTCGCTCTCATAACCACCAATACCGCCAAATCCGCCCGCCCGCTCCCGTTAACCAGGCCCTCCCGCATCCCATGAAAGCATCGATCCGCCAGATCCTCCCGCCCCAAATGAGCCCACCACTTTGCCGCATACCCCCACATCGCGCTCCTTAGGCCGGAGATCCCGCGTTCCTCTTCCACCACCCATCCCGCCCGCCGTATAGCCATTCGTGCCCTTCGAAGGCTGGGCAGCGAAGTTCGCCAGAACTGCCATTCAGACCTGAGTCTGCTCAACCACCCATAGGCGAGTACCCGCACCTCACGATTGCTCGGCCAACTCTCCAGGATTTCAGCCCAACCATCGGGGTTGCCCTCTCCCAGCGGGCATGCGAGAATGAGCGCACCAGCCTCTTTGGAGGAACCATTCCCGGCATCCATCGGCTTTTCGGGTTTTCTGGTCGGGTGAAATCCACCGGGAGGCATCCATATGACCTCACGCCCTTTCAAGCGTCTTTGGATCTCCTCTCCAATCATGTGGCTGCCTGCTAGAACTACCGCCGCCTCCCCACTCGCCGCCGCCTCTCTCGCCAGGATATTCAGCGCCTGGTGTGAGACAAAATCCAGGCCCTCAGCCGGGAGATCCATTCATCGCCTCGCCATAGACCGCTTCCAGCTCGGGCACGATCACTTTCCAATCCAGTCGCTCTCGGATAAAAGCCTGGCCCGCCTCGACCATCCGCGCCGCTTCATTCGGCTGTTCCAGCGCCCGGCTGATCTCCATTGCCAGCGCTTGGCTGTCGCCAAAAGGCACTAGATAACCCCCACCGGACTCCCGGATGAATTCTCCTAAACCTCCCACCTCGCTGGCGACGACCGGCGTGCCGCACAGACACGCTTCGAACGGCACCAGGCCGAAGATTTCGTACTTTGGAGCGTACACGACCACATCCGCATCAACTAGAGCGGCCAGCTTCTCTCGCCCGTACAGCGGGCCGGGGAATATCGTTCTCCCGCCGATACCCAGCTGGACGGCCAACGATTCCAGGCTGGACTGTTCCCCTCCATCAGGCCCGACAATGATCAGGCATGACCGCTTACCTTCCCCGGTCAAATGGGCAAAAGCCTCCAGCAGATAACGCACTCCTTTGATCCGGTGCAGCCGGCCGAGGAAAAGCAGGATTTTGGTTTCCGGCTCCACGAGCCCAATTTTTCCCCGGAAAGTTCCCCCGGTGGGGAGGCCCACGAACTCATCCACGTCCAATCCGTTGGGGATGAACCGCATCCGTTCCCGCTTGATGCCCGCCGCCAGATATTGGCCCATCTCGAATCGTGACACCGCGATCCAGCAGACTGCACCCGGAACCAAAGAACACCCGAAGACCCTGTCAAAAATCCTCTTGGCGCACTTCCTTGCCTCGAAAACCGGCAGAGTCCCGTGTGCTGAGATCACATAGGGTATGCTTCTGGCCTTTGAGAAGTAGTGCAAGACCACATTTTGAAAAGTGCGCACCTCATGCAGGTGGATGACCTCGTAGTCTCGTATCCGTTCTCTACACCAGCCGATCAGGCCTGGGGTGAGGTAGAAACCCCATCTGGAAGTGAGGCTTGGTAAAAGGTTCTGCTCGAAAGCTTCACCCGGTGGGAACTGTGCCTCCTTTAACCCAAAGTCTCCGGCCAGCACCGTAACTCGGTGACCTCTTATCGCCAGATGCTTTGAGATCTGGGATACGACATGAGCAGATCCCCCCATTTTAGGCGAGTAGGATGGAGCCACTTGCAGGATTCGCATAGGGCGTTTCTCTAAATAGGTCTCACCACTCGGGCAGGATTACCAGCAGCGATAACTCCAGGTGGAATATCTCGCGTGACTACGCTTCCGGCCCCGATAACTGAACCGCTTCCAATCCGCACTCCTTTCAGGATCAAGCAGTTCATTCCGATGAAGACTTCTCTCTCAATCAAGACCGCGGCGTGCCTTCCCGAAGGCCCATGAGTCCTCCGCAGCCAGGGCTCGACCGGATGGAAATCAGTATCGACGATCACCGCGTTTGCCCCAATTTGCACGCCAGGCCCAATTTCTACGCGTTCGGTCGCCACCAACGTAGTGCCAGTCATGCCCACATTCTGGCCTACTTTGATTACGGCCTCGGTTGAACGGGTCGCCAGGACAACCGGATGATTTGGCGCCAGCGGGTTGCAGATATGCCAGGAACGCAAAAGCAAACCGTCGCCTAACGAAATCTGGCTGCCCCGGTACCGTTGGATGATGGGCATCCCCCAGACACGCCAGTGCTTGCCCCAAGGGATCCCGTGGAGGGCGAAGAATAAGCGGTAAATTGGAATCGAGCACACCCTCCGGATTTCAAAATTAATCACCCAGGGCATCTCAAAGGCTCTCTGGATCGAGCCCCTCTCGCTGCCCCATCCCAGAGGATGTCGATCACAAAGGTTTCTGGGATCCATCAAGGCATGCCAAAAATGTGGATATGCAAGATGCTTTCCCTGGATTACGCATCTGCTGGTAGACCGCTGTGGCGACCCGGTTGTGCAACGCGTGCAGGCGGAGAACAAAGGAAGAATCGGTATAACGTTGGACGACTTCGAATTGCTCCTCGAACTGAGCATAAGTCGTTGAGCCGGATTTCGATGTAGGATGGACCCGAAAACAAGCCAACCAGCGATTCAAAAAACTCAGTCCGCAAGTTCGATTGAGCCGCAGCCAATAATCGTAGTCCAGGGCATAGCACAAAGTCTCATCGAACCAACCCGTTCGATCCAAAACGTCCCGGCGCCAGAAAGTTGCTGGCTGGGAGACGTAATTTAGCAGGTAGAGGCAATGCGGAATTCCCAGACGCAGCCATGCATTCTTGTACAGGCTGATCAGCCTGCGGATTTCATCGCCTTTTTGGTCGATGATTCGGCATTTCCCCGTCAACCATTCAGCGTTAGGGTGGCAGGCGAAGTATTCCCCGGCTGCCTGTAGCGCTCCTGGCTCGTACAAATCATCTGCGTTTAGGAACCCGATGATCTCGCCACTGGTCATCTTCATACCTTTATTAATGGCGTGAGATTGGCCTCGATCCTTCTCGCTGATCCAGGTTAAGTCATCTTGATATCTGCTCAGGATTTCGAGTGTCCCGTCCGTCGAGCCCCCATCGGCCACAACATATTCCAGATTCGGGTATTTTTGGCTCAGGACCGATCGAATGGTCTCTTCAAGAAACTGCCCTTGATTGAAGCATGGGGTGATAATGCTGATCTCAGGATAAGGCTTGCTCATCCTGATTCTCCTCGCCGGGTGATAGCCGTTTGGCCAGATCAAGGAATCTCGTATGCATATATTGCAGCGCGATCGCAGTGAAGAGTCCCAAAGCGCCGGACGTCACGAGCAATTTGCCGAATAACGCGCAACCCAGCGCCAGAACAGATGATTTATCAGGGAAATCCAGAACGGCAGCCTCCAATATCAGGCCGGTGATCAGCCCAGACAGGCCGCATACACTGTAGAACAGAGAGGGCCGGTAGAGCTCCGAAAGGTATATAATCCCGGACAGAACCGCTAAACCGTGCGTTATCACGGATCTTTTTGGCTTGTCAACGTATCTCACGGTGATGGGCACCTCAACCATCCTGAGATTGTGCTCCTGAGCCAGGAACTGCATCTCCGCCTCCACTGAGAAGCCCTTGGATCGGAAGGAAAGCGTCGAGATTGCCTTAGAAGAAAACGCCCGGTATCCACTCTGCGAATCGCTGACCGAAACACCGGCCAGTTTCCCGGCAACGAAATTTATGAACAAATGGCCCAGGGCCCGGTGCCGCGGGATTTTGCATTTCCTCTCCAGATATCGCGAGCCCACCACAATATCTGCCTGTCCATTCAACACTGGATGGATAATCTGGAGAATTTCCGCAGGCGAGTGCTGTCCATCAGCATCGAATACCACCAATACATTCGGGGCAAGGCTTCGCACCTCGCAAAAAGCTGTATTCAACGCCGCACCTTTGCCCAAATTGTGCGCGTGGGATATGACCCTTGCACCGGCGGCGCTGGCAATATGAGCAGTATCATCGCTCGAACCATCGTCTACGACGATGACCGTCTTAGCGAACTCACGTGCCAGTAACACAACGCTTCCAATAAAGCGAGACTCGTTATACGCTGGGATAGCGATTACGATGTGACGCAAAGCCTCATCCACGGCCTTCAGCCTACCAGCAGCGTGCTTATTGATATGGCTGCAAAGCTTGTATGGATCTGTGCCACCCGTGCTTGTTTGGGTCAGCATGGCTTTCTCCTCCGCCCCTTGGTGCGTGCCGAAAGACGCGCTCCGCCCCTACAACAATCTCATAGATTCTTGTAAGTTATTTCTGACCATTATCTCTAAGCGTTATTCTTAACTTCGTGGACAGCGCAATCAGCTTGTATTACAATACAAAAGGCATAGCAACAGCCAGCACCGTGCGTTCAGCATGGTATTGCCTGGATGGGTCACCATTCGCACACAGATGGGCAAAATCACGTGCGGGAGGTGGGTATGTTGTTATGCCAAAAAAGGCGCTAAACCTGCTCGGTCAACCGGTTTAGCGCCTTTAAATAGCTTCGGCTCACCAACAAAATGATATTACTTTGGTGCCTCGCGCCCAAAAATTCAGAGTTCAGGGATGTTTCCATGTACACAGCGAAGTTGTCTTAAGCAGAAAAAACGGATCCCTATCTTGTGCTGCTTGTCCGCAAATATATATTTTTAGGAAAACTGAGATAACGAAAAATCTCTTTTTACCAGCACTGACAAACCCTTAATGGTTTAGCTCAACGATGGGCCGGTTGTCTCCGGTAAATCGAGACGTGGGCATTCACACCCCGCCGCCACATTTTTTGATCCCAAATTTACGAGATGATGGCACCAACTGCTGCCATAAGTATTATGCACATTTTCGCAAATAATTTTCGTGACTAATGTCACAATATCCGCAGTCAAAAGTCACCTCCGCCAGGTGACCAGGTACAAAATCCCCCATTCGTAGGAGGTGGGAACCGGCCAGCTGACGGATGCGCGCGAGCGTGCCTTGCTGTAAACTGGGGCCAGAGTCAGCAATGCCTTGCAAAGGAGGTGGCCGCGATGTTGAATCCCTACGCCAATTATTTCGCCCTCGACGAAAGCGCCGCGCTCAGGCGCCGGGCTTCGCGGGAATCCCAGGCGGTGATGCGGGCGCGCGATCTATACCGGTCGATGCGCTTCGCCGGGCAGGTGAGCGGCTTGATCGCCTGGCTGGCGCGCCGGCCGGACCACCTGGCCGAGGCGGCGGAGATCGTCCCCGCCCAGGCACGGGCGGGCCACTACGCCGGCCTGCGCACGGTGCCGGTCAGCAAGATCATCGCTTCGGAAGGGCGCAGCCAGGATTTCGACTCGGCCTTCCACCCGCGGCGGGAGGCCAACCGGGATCGCTGGACGAAGATCGCCACGCTGCGGGCGCTGGGCTACGATCTGCCGCCGGTGGAGCTGATCCAGGTGGGCGATTCTTATATCGTGCGCGACGGGCACCACCGCATTTCGGTGGCGGTGGCCATGGGGCAGGAGTGCATCGACGCGCAGGTGACGGTTTTGGAGGCGGCCAGCGCGCTGGATTGGGGGCAGGAGGGGGCGAGGGTGGCGTTGCCGGCGGGGGCAGCGGCGATGGCGGATTTTTGATTTGCGATTTGTTATTGTTGATCGGAGGGGATGGGGGACTAGTGACTAGCGACCAGGGACGAGGGGAGCGATTGCGGATTTTTGATTTGCGATTTGTGAGTGTTGATTGGAGGGGATGGGGGACTAGCGACTAGTGACTAGCGACCAGAGGGGCGATCGTGGATTTTGGATGGGTGATTGTGGCCGCAATAAGGAAGCCGCGAGGAGGCAAGCAGGATGCTTTTAGTGATTGGAATAACGGCTGTATGCCTGCTGGTGGCAGGCGTGATCACGGCGGTCTTAATTGGCTGGATCTCGGACCGGAGTGCGCAAAGCGGGTGAGGGAGCTGAAGGGTGGAAGGGTGGAAGGTTGGAAGAATGGAAGATTGGAACCCTGCAACTGTCGCCCGAACGAGGAAGAATCTTCACCGGGTATAGGTTACTTCGAAGTCGTGCTCCCAGTTCTGGCCGTCCTCCGATTTCTCCCAGGAGGCGCGGATGGTATCCCCATCCGGGCTCAATCTGGCCGCGTAGCGCTGCGAAAATCCGGGGGAATCCCGCCACATCTTCCAG
>DASQQR010000365.1:0-5251 GCA_035643335.1 Anaerolineales bacterium | reverse complement strand
ATGTGATCCTGACAAACTGTGGGATACACTGTTTATCGAAGACAGTGCCAGCTCCTGTCTTCTTAAAGGCTCTGTTGTAGAGTTGCGTGCAGCCAAAGAAGCGGTCCCCCTGAGTAAGAGCGGATTTTCAAGCCTCAGCCTGTTTCATGCGTTTGTTGCGCCAGCGGGCCAGCGCGCCGTTACCAAGGAAAAGGAAAGCAAAGATGATGACGAAGATGATGAGACCAATAACGTCGCTTGAGCTTTCTTCTGGAAATCCGTAATACGCCCGCCAATCCCAGGTTGCAGAATTGATTGCGTTGAGGAGCGCGCCGAGGATTGTGCCTCCGATCAAAGCCAGCTCACGCCGTAACGGCGTCCTTGCTCGGAAATAGCCCCATGCTCCCAGACTGATCGCCAATGCGGTCGTAATGATGAAAATCCCCAGGTAAGGATGATGGTTTTCATCGAATATCATTAGCACGAACCCCGCAAGAATATAGATGGCCAGAGATGCCAAGGTCCATTCTTCCCATAGTCCGGAGACGAGATCTCGTAAGGGTTTCAGCGAGCGTTTGATGAATATTGCGAGCAGAAAGACACCCAGCAAGATCAGCCAGGATTGTCCAACAAATGGATATCCATAGTAAGAAAATCCCCCATTGTAAAAATAAGCAAACAGGATCGCCCAGCCGAGATAGGAATAAGTCCAGCGCGGAAAGCCAGACAGCAAACCCACGAACAGCCCGATCAGGACAAGCCAGTCAAACAAGAAAGATGGATTCATGAACAGGTTTTGCCGGACGATGGGCTGATTCCAAGTACGGAGAGGTCCAAATTTATCCAAATAGACGCTGACGCCAAACAGCAAAAAGGGCAGGGCTGCCAGGAGCGCCTGTGCCGGAGATAACGGCCGGGCGCCATCCGTTTGTTCCATCGGATTCGTTTCCAAGTGATCTGCCCTCCTTTTTGAGATTGAAAGCCACCATTGGACGCCCAACGCCCAGAGGCCGTCCAACAATACATCTATCCACAATCTTAACAGGCCGGTTCCACCAGAATCTTCGTAGATTTCTTTGCTCAGCGACCGAAACACCTGGGCCATCTCACTCGCAAAGCGCTCCTTGAATGCTGCCGGGTACAAACGCAAGAAAATCTGGAAAAGCCGGTTGGAGAGTTCCAGTGAACCCATACCTGTCACAGCTCCCCTTTTAAACCCAGTATCCCGTGCTGCCTGGCCGCGTATACCAGGGACTGCAATCGTTCGGCTTCCAGCCTGGCGATTCGCTCGCCCAGGCCGGTCAGCCGGTAGTAGCGCCGGCGCTGATCATCCAGCTTTGGGTCCGGCCGCTCGTCGAGCTCCTCGATCCAGCCATCTTCGAGCATGCGTTTGAGCAGGTTGTACAGCGTGCCGGGAAGCAGTTTGACCGCTCCATTGGATTGATCAGCGGCTGCCTGCAGGATCGCATAGCCGTGCTTTTCACCGTCTTTAAGGGCCAGCAATATCGAGAAAGCCGCCGGTGAGAGGGGCAGGCGTTTTTCAAGTTCGTTCTCGGATTCGCTCATTTATATTTATCCTAAATATATTATCTGGAAATATAGTAGCACATTTCTGCCAGGAAGTCAACCAGGGATTTCGATTAATTTCTCTATCTCTGCTCTATTGCATCGTTCAGGCTCGAACGCTCTGTCTTCAAATTCAGCAATGAGCCTGGACAATGCTTAAGTGTTCCATCCAGAACGAATCCAAATGATCGAATCATCTTTGGCGGAACACTAAGTGGTCCATCTCGTAAATATTTTGATAGAAAAATCTGCCGGAGTAGGCGCAATGATGGCACTCATCAGATCATTACTTACGAGACAGGCCACTAAGTGGTTCATCTCGTAAATAATTTTACTGGTATTGCTTCCGCCACCGGTATGGATGGCGGTGCTCGTTCCAATAATCAGTTGCTCCGGCAATGGCCGGGACCAGATCTTCTGTACCTTCAAAACGAAATCCCTTGAGCGCTAAGGAGCGTAACGTTTTCCACCACGGCTCGATCAAATTCAGCCAAGGGGCATACGTCGGCTGAAATAGGAAGCGCACTCGCGGGTTGGCTAAAGCCCACAGCATTACTTCCAGAGAGCGGTGGATCGAGAGATTATCCAGGATTAAGATGAGCTCTCCTTCCGACCAAATCTTGAGTACCTGTTCCAAGAAAGCCACAAAGTCACAACTGCGGCGACGTTCAGCACAATCCGTGAAGGCTTTTCCGGTCTTCGGCTCAAAGGCTCCAAAGGTCCACACCTTGGCTCGTCGACCATAGTCTGCTTCTACCTTGGGCGCATGTCCTTGCTCAGCCCAGCGCCGGCTCAAATAGGTCTTAGCACTCACTGGTCCCGTTTCATCGACACAGATCACCTGCGTGTTCTCGGGTGGCGCCTGATATAAGCGGACTATGGCCCCCTTTTTTCAGCAAACTGGGGATCCGGTCGTTCGGTGAAGTAGGTCTCTTCCTGATACCAGCGCAAGCCTTCGGCTTCGAGCACTTTACCTAGCTGAGAGCGGGAGATGCCGATCTGCAGCTCCTGGTTGATATACTCGACTAGCCGATCCAGGGTCCAGTGGTTGTAGGCTCTGCCCAGCTCATGTGGATGGGTTCTGGCCGTCTGGATCATCAACCCGCGCTCTTCTTCGCTGTAGGTGGCTGGCCTGCCTGCTCGCTGTTGATCGTTCAGGCTCTCTAGTCCGAGTTCATTGAAGAGCCGAAGACGACGATAAATCGTGGCATGGGTTCGATCTAGCTTCTTGGCGATTTCGACCACCCGCATCTTGGCATGAGCCAGCAAGACTGTTTTGGCTCGCTCGACTTGCCTGGCTGGGGCTGTTTGGGATTTGCTTAGTTTTTCGAGCGTTTTACGCTCCTTTTCGGTTAGCGATCGCAAGACGATTGGTTTTGGCATATGTCCTCCGACCACTATTATAACTAATTGCGAGATGAATCACTTAGAAAAGCGATGAATTCAATGAGTCTGATGAAAGCAATAGGGTATACCGGAGCCATGCTTGCATCACAGGAAGTGCTATAATCGTCGAAACAGAGTCCCTGCCCCACTACACTACCACCCGAGCTCAACCGCATTCAACAGGACAAAGGATATCCCACCGTAATGGATGCCCCTATCCGCATAACCATCCTGATCCCAAAGGTTCAGATTCCGCCTACCAGGGTGCAGCTCGTCTCCCGCCCGCGTTTGCTGCAGACTCTCGATGAAGGTTTGCACCGCAAGCTGACCTTGATCTCAGCCCCAGCCGGGTACGGTAAGTCAACATTGCTGAGCGAGTGGGCAGGAAACCATGCCTGGTCTTTAGGATGGGTTACCCTCGAATCCGGTGACAACGATCTCGAGCGCTTTCTATCTTATCTGATATCTGCCTTACAAACGGCCGATGCGGGCCTTTCCAACCTGGAGAACATTCTGGGCGCTCGTTTCTCACCTCAACCATTACCGCCGGATGCGATGCTGGCTGTATTGGTAAACCAGCTTGCTTCCGTTCCAGGCCGGCTGGTGGTCGTGCTGGACGATTACCACCTCATCGACAACCCGGATATCCATGGATTTCTGAACAGCCTGTTCGACAACCTGCCGCCGAACATTCACTTCATCATCGCTACCCGGGCGGAGCCGCCCTTGCGGCTGGCCCGCTTGCGAGCCAAGGACCAGCTCGTTGAGATCACCGAAAGGGAGCTGCGCTTCACGTTTGAGGAGGCACAAGCTTTCTTCGATGATGTGATGGAGATCAGTCTCGGTCGCGATCAGGTGGCAGAACTGGAAACGCGCACCGAAGGCTGGGTCACAGGCCTGCAGCTTGCAGGCCTGTCTTTGAAGGACCGCGCCGATCCCGGCCAGCTGATCGAGACGCTGGGGGGCACGCACCGCTATATCCTGGATTACCTGGCTGAAGAAGTGTTCTCCGATCTGCCGCCGCCGCTGCAGGCTTTCTTGTTGCGGACTTCGATCCTTGACCGCCTTTCGCCTGGGCTGTGCGACGCAGTTGCCAGACCGGATGAGCCGATGCAATCCAAGCATATCCTGGAATTCCTGGATGCCGCCAACCTGTTCCTCGTGCCTCTAGATAGCCAGCGCCAGTGGTACCGCTTCCATTCCCTGTTCGCCGAATTCCTGCAGGACCGGCTCGAGAACCAGGCCAGCGATGATCTGGCGGACCTGCACCGCCGGGCAGCCGACTGGTTCGCAGGCCACGACCTTCTTTCCGAGGCAATCGGGCACAGCTTCGCAGGGGAAGATTTTGACCGCGCTGCGGACCTGATCCAGTCAAAAAGAAAAGACCTGCTCACACGCGGCGAGCTCCGGACTCTCCAGCGCTGGTTCGAATCACTGCCGGAGGCTGTCATCAAAACCCGGCCGCGGCTTGGCCTGGCGCGTGCCTGGGTGACGCTCATGCGCGACCCGCTCAGCTTCCGCAGCGCAATCGACAAGCAAAACAGCCAGATCGCCGCAGGCTTCGACATCGCCCGGGAGGACGTGCTCACAGCCCTGGCGGAGAGCGAACCAGATTCCGAGCGGCGAGCAGGGCTGGCTGAATTTGCCATGCTACAGGCATTTGCTTTTCGCGACGATCACAGCGTTGATGAAACAATTAATCTCTTCAATGCCGCGCTGGCTTACTTCCCGGATACCGAGCTCATGCTGCGCGGTTTCACGCTGGCAGGCCTGGCGTCCACCTATGCCAGGGCTGGCGCGATCAAACAGGCTGAAGAAACTTTTTCGCATGCCGCGCAAACCAGCCTGAGGGCAAACAGCACCTACGGCTACGTAGCTTGCACTGATTGGCAGGCGACAATGCAGGTCGAGATGGGGCAGCTCAACCGCGCTGAGACCGCCTATCGCCAGGCGATCGAAAAGCTTGCCAGCCAGGGCGGGCACCCGCTGCCGCTTTCCGGACACGTATACACCAGCCTGGCGGACGTGCTGCTGGAGTGGAACGACCTGGCGGAAGCACTGGAAAACGTCGAGATGGGACTGCAGGTTGGGATCCAGGTCAAGGATATTGATGCGCAGCTGACCGGATATCCGATCCTGGCACGCTTGCTCCTGGCGCTCAACCGTGGGGACGAAGCGCGTCAAGCGATGCAGGCGGGTGTTCAGGTAGCCCAGGAAACCCAAAGTGCGGGCTGCGTGCTGGAAGCCCTGGCCTGGCAGGCACAACTGGCACTGGCTGCCGGGGACCTGCCGGAGGCCAGGCGTTGGGCTGCGGGGCGCG
>DASQQR010000364.1:0-3300 GCA_035643335.1 Anaerolineales bacterium | reverse complement strand
ATCCTCTTTGCTGGGGAAGTGGTGGTAAAGCGCCCCTTTGGTGACGTCAGCTTTTTCGGCGATTTCGCTTACGGTGACATCGGCGTAGTTTTTTTCCAGGAACAGAGATTCTGCTGCTGAGAGGATGTTGGCGATGGTGGTTTCTGACTTGGCGTACGTGGAAGATCTCATCATAAAATACCTACGAGTCGGTATGTTTTGAATATAACATTGTTGGTATGTTTTGTCAATTATCTTTGATCGCAAAGGGCCAAAAGAGTCGGATTGGTGAAAAAAATCACTTTGTTGACAAACTCAAAAATTGCTGTATACTGGATATGTCTCACTAATTTGACGATACGTATAAAAATCGAAGCATATTTTCTGGAGAACCGGCATGACTTTACAAGTATTTAACGCCTGGCACAACCAACCGCTTGAAGAGATCTTATACCAATGCCGGGAATTATTGGAGGATATGGATTACCCGACTGTAAAACGCTGGCGGCAGGCTGGGGGTAAAGTTGTCGGCCATTTTCAGGTCTATTTTCCAGAGGAGATCGCTCACGCCGCCGGGACGTTGCCTTTCAAGCTACGCGGCGCTCCGGTAGAACCGCGCCACGCAGACTCACGCTTCGGATCTTACCTTTGTTCGATCATCAAAACCTCCCTCGAGTTGGCGCTGGGCCAGCATGTAGAGATGGAAATGTTCGTCACCCACCCGATTTGCGATGCGGCTCGTAACCTGGCGGCCATTTGGGGGCGCAACTTTGATTATCCCTGCCAGATCCTCTACCTTCCGCAGAACGCCAATTCGTCTTATTCAGTTTCCTATTTACGTGATGAATACGCTCGTTTGCTGGAGGAGATCCAGGCCATCTCCGGTCACCAAGTCAGCGATGGGGACTTACGCAATTCCCTGGACGTTTTCAACCAGAATCGGGGGTTGATCCGGGATTTGTATGCCATCAAGCGCGACAAACCATGGCTGTGTTCCGCTGATGAAGCCTACGCATTGGTCGCCGTCGGCGGTATCATCCCTCGGGAGGAACATAATCAATTGCTCCGAACTGTACTGCCCATGCTCCTGGAGCGCTCCGCCAAGCCGCAGGACCGCATCCGGGTGGTGTTTGAAGGCGGATTCTGCGAACAGCCTCCCCTGGATATGATCCGCACCATCGCCCGCTCCTGCTATTTGGTGGACGATGACTTGCTGATCGGCTTGCGTTGGATCCTTGAGGACGTGCCCTTAGATGGTGACCCACTCCACAACCTGGCAGAGGCCTATCTTGAGAAATCGTCCTACAGCCCCGTGCAGCATGATTTGCGCAAACCCAAAGAGAAAATGCTTTTAGAGCGCATCAAAAACTCGGACGCCAGTGCCGCGATCATAACGGCCGCCAAGATGTGCGAACCGGGACTCGAGGAGCAGGTGGCGTACACCCGTACCTTGGACGACCACGGGATCCCCTACTTTATCAGTGAATTTGAGGAGAACATGACCAGCTTCGATCATATGGAGATCCAGCTGGAGACCTTTGTCGAGAATTTGTTGTTCAGTTGAAGGTGAAGAATATGAGCGAAAAACAAAGACCGGATGGTATCGTCGGACGCGGAAATCGTGAGGGTGCGCAGTTATTCCGGGATTGGTTTGGCTTACTGGATGAAACCGCTCAGAACAACGGGCCCAGCGCTTATGTCTTCGTTATGGGCAGTATGGCTGAAATCCTGAAAACCTTCGATCTGCCCATGGTGTTCCCCGAAATCAACTCTCTGCAGACCGCTGTGCGGCGGGTAGCTCACGAGTACCTCGGGGAGGCTGAGGATTATGGCTATTCCCCAGATATTTGCGGTTACGTCAAGGCCGATGTGGCCCTGCAGCTGCGCGGCGGCGACCATCCCATGGGGAGCATCCCAAGACCTGCCCTGGCGGTATTGACCAACGCCTGCAACACCTATATTAAGTGGGCTGAAATCTGGGAGCGCATGTATGGAGTCCACGCTTTCGTACTGGATGTGCCCGGTACCCGGCGCGCTGGCGCCCAAACCTGGCCCGGCGATCCTGGTTTTGAACGCGACCAGCGTTACGTCCAGGCCCAAATCCAAGAACTCATTGGCGTATGCGAGGAAATTACTGGCAAGAAATTTGACATTGACCGGCTGCGCGAAGTGCTCGACTATACTAACCGGATGAACAAGGCCTGGAAGAAAATTCTGGAGCTCAATAAGAGTCACCCGTCCTTGTTCAACGCTCTTACAGACGGTACCATCTATTTGGGCGTGTCCAATGGTCTCAGAGGCAGCCAGGAGGCCAGTGAATACTTCGAGAGGCTGGTTGAAGAGATGGAATACAAAGCTGCCCGCGGCATTGGAACGCTCACGGATGAGAAATACCGCCTGGTATTCGTCGGCGTTCCCTGCTACCCGATCTTCCGGCGCTTCAACGAGCTTTTCACTGAATGGGGTGGCACTTTCGTCAATTCGACCTACTTGTGGTTTGCCTCAGGAGGTGCCAACCGGGGGTTTGAGTACGACCTCAACCGACCTTTGGAGAGCCTGGCCGAGGGTGTATTGATGAGCGTGCGAGACGCGATGGATAGCATGTTCCACCAGAACCTGGCTCTGGAAGAGATGATCACCGAATTCGCCGTCGACGGGGTGGTCTTCCACCCGATCAAGAGCTGCCGTACCGTGTCGACCGGTCTGGCTGACGGGCGCAGGGCCTTGATGCAGGCGCACGACATCCCCAGCCTGTTTATCGAATCGGACATGATGGACCGCCGGGTGGTATCCGAGGCCCAAATGAAAAACCGGATTGACGCCTTCTTCGAAGGTTTAGCCTCTCGCAAGCAGCGGGAATCCATTATCGTTTGATATTTCAGGAGAGTGAGTTATGGCGTATGCTGCTGGTGTAGATGTGGGTTCAACCCAGACGAAAGCCATTGTCATCAACGAAGAAGCTGAAATCGTCAGCCGTTCCCTGGTGGACACTGGCGCCAATGTGGTCAAGGCTGCGGAGCAAGCTTTTCATAAAGCGCTCATCGATGGTGATTTGCGCGAAGAGGAGGTGGAGTATGTAGTGGGCACGGGATACGGGCGCTACCGGGTCACCTTCGGCAACACGCAGGTCACCGAGATCAGCTGCCATGCCCGTGGTGCGGTGAAGATGTTCCCCAAGACCCACACCGTGTTGGATATGGGCGGTCAGGACACCAAGGCCATCCGGGTCAGCGAGACCGGCGAGGTGCTGGATTTCTGCATGAATGATAAGTGCGCGGCGGGCACCGGGCGTTTTTTGGGCGCGGC
This sequence comes from Anaerolineales bacterium, assembly GCA_035643335.1. Taxonomy (GTDB): domain Bacteria; phylum Chloroflexota; class Anaerolineae; order Anaerolineales; family UBA4823; genus DASQQR01. Next base: position 15 of record DASQQR010000364.1, on the reverse strand, counting down.
CTCCTCGGCCCTGGA
>DASQQR010000363.1:0-7251 GCA_035643335.1 Anaerolineales bacterium | reverse complement strand
GCAATCGGAGCATTTTCAATCTGCGCACGGCTTTATCGGTGCTCACCTTAGGGGTCTTTGCACTGGTTCTCTACGACCAGATCCCGGATTTATCCCCGGAACTTGAAAGCGGTGCCAACCTGACGGCCTCACCACTGAGAGGAAGTCCTCTGCAGGAAGACGTTTATCCATATGTGGAGGAATACGCCCCAGAGACTCACTGGATGGTAACCGATATGCCCATGGTCGCTTTCCGGTTGAACCTGCTAGTACCCCCCAACCTGGTTGTACTCAGCTCAAAGCGGGTTAAAACAAAACTTCTTACCGAAAAAGATCTCATGAAGACAATCCAGGACTATGATCCTGAGCAAGTTCTAATCGGCGAAAAGGCACCTGACCTTGGCCGGCGCCTGGCTGAAACTTATCGTCTGGTCTACCGGCGCCAGGATGTATATTTATACGTTCGCAACGACATAATCACCGAACACGGATCCAGTTACTAATCAATCCTTGTTCAGATACACCCTTGCACTTTTTACATATTCTGGCTCGTCTCGGAACCTTCAGGCATCACGCTCTTTCCAAAACCTCCTAAAGAGGACGTCTCTTATTCGGATGGGGTGCGCATATTGTAGACTTGGGCGTAATCAATGCCGTCTATCCAGACAATATGTTCTGGTGTTTTCGATGCAAAATACGCCAACACTTCGGGATCCGGCCCGTTTCGCTGCCATTGATGCACATAAACGACCGCATAATCTACATCTTTTAACTGGTCCCTGGTAGTTTCATTCCATCCATCAACAAAATTAACCGTTTCTCCCTTGAAGAAATATGAGAAACACCCGTAAGAATAATGTGCCATGACCCGAAGTCTTTCGGCGCCTGGTTTCGAGTTAAGATAGCGAGCGGCCTGGTCTAATCCTTCTCCCCATCCGATCATGAGTTCTTGCGGAGCTTTTGCGCTGCCTCCCATCAGCGGATCGTAATAACTCAAGTAGTATGGAAAAGTCTGGATTGCTGGGATCAGGTGAAATCCGAAGGCCACCGCGATCAGGCCAGGAGCTATCAGCCGTGCCAGAAAGGAGCTGGCTGAAGTCCAAAACTGCTCGGCTAACGCAAACCAGCCCATTCCAGCCACTATGTCCAGGGCAATGTAGCTGGGCAATATATAACGATCAAATTTTTTCGCCCCAAAGCTCATCATCAGAGCGAAGAGCACGGCATAAATGGTCAGGATTGCCGCGCTGAACCTGAAGCCTCTATGATCGAAGGATCCTAGACGGGCAGCAAAAGCGATGACAGCCAAACCCAGACCAAGAAGAACAATAGGAGTAGATCGCCAGAGAAATGTAAGCGGGTAGTAGAGCCATCCTGGATCCCCATCATAGATCCGGCCACCGAAGAAGATGGCGCTGTCATGACCGCTGGTCGCATAACTGTACCCTTTGCCGATGACGTTGGATAGAGCTCCCGAAAAATTGGTCCAAGTCGCAGGCCAGAAAACGACAAAAACGGCCAGTCCGACGCCGATCCAAACCAGGAAGGGCCAGGTATGTTGGTATAAATTTCTCAATCGCAGCTCGTCTCGTTCGCGCCAAAGCCTGAGGATGTCAACGAATGTCACCAATCCGGTGAAAGCGATCAGGAAAAGAGCCGGAGACTTGGTCAACCAGCTGAGACCAGCCGCCATGCCCGAAATCACCAGGGCCATCCGATCCCTTCCACTGGAAAAATAACTCATGAGGCTCAGTACAGAACATAACATCAAACTGCTTAACAATCCATCCAGATGCAACAAGCGCGTCAAACCAATATGGAAAGGATCCAAGGCGACCAATCCGAATCCGAGCACTGCTGGCAAGAATCCAATCACGCGAGCGGCGAAAAAAAAGGCCACCAACAATATGAGCGTGTTTGCCAGCACCATCAAAGTGCGCGCGTATTCAAGCAAGTTTAAAGGATCCTGGCCGTGTGCCCGGAGAAACGGCTCCAGCTCTGTCCAATTGGCCAACACTTTGTCTGAGGCCTGCCATGCAAATGCCCGATATTGCCAAAAAATGGTAAATGCACCTGCCCACATGGTCGTCACGCCGGGGTGTTCCCGTTGAAAAGTTCCACTCCAATCTCGTTTCACCATGGCATAGTAAAAATTCGCGGAGCGACTAAGCCAGGCGGGCTCATCGGGTGTCACGAACTGGTCTAGCCTCAAGGCGCGTGGAAACCAGATGGCAAGCACAATCAGGGCGAAGATTACGGTACGCCACACGGCCTTGGGTTTCATCAAATCTCTCCAGGACCCTCCCTCAAATCACATTCCATAATGTGTAGAGGTCAATTTTGTTGACCTAAGTTGGCCATGTGATAAATTTGAGCGTACGCCAAGCCGTTTAGATAAATTGTGTGCTCAGGCTGCATACTTGACAACATCTTCAGCATCTCCGAGAAGGGCAGCTGGCGTTGCCATTGATGTATATAGACGACCACGTAATCTACATTCGATAACCGCTGCTTGGTTTCCTCCCACTCCGGAGCTGCACCCACAGACTGCCCCTTGAATACGTATGAGAACGGTCCATCCACATACCAGGACATCACGATTAAGTGCTGCGCATCTGGTTTCTCATTTAGATACCGCGCCGCTTGATCCAACCCCTCCCCCCAACCCACCATCATCACTTGAGGCGCCTTTTCGCTTCCGCCTAGAAGCGGATTATAATAGCTCAGATAATATGGATAAGTGGCCATCGCACTGTAAATCTGAACGAGGATCGCTGCCCCCAATATTGCTGGCAGGACCAATCGGATTTGAATTTGTGGAATTCGCTCCACGAGCCAGCGCGCCGCCATCACCCAACCCATTCCAGCCACCAGATCCAGTGGTGCGTAGACCGGCAACAAATAGCGATCAAACTTCTTAGATCCCAGGGTCATAAGAATGGTAAAAAGGAAGGAGAATAGGAGCAGGATGCCGGCCACCCACCGGTGTTTGCCTTCCTCGGGAACACCGCTCTGCACGAAGATGCCAACCGCAGCCAGCGCCAGGCCAACCAGAACCACTGACGTCGTGCGCCAGAGATAGGTGATCGGATAGAATAAATGGCCCTCATCACCAATGACCCTGATCTTGGCCCAAGGCCCGTATAGATGCTGTTCCGCATTGCTAAAAACCCGCCCAGAATCACTGGAAATCACCGCCCCGTTGAAAAACACATCGGTGGAGTGTCCTTCCTCTGCATAGGTGGTGGCCTCACCAAAAACACGCTTCAGGGTATTGATAGGGCTCACCCACATCGCCGGCCATAGCAATACGAAAGCCAACGCCCCAATAGCTGCCCAAATCGCCAGCCCGCCAGCAGCTCTCCAAATCGCTCTCGCTTCTAACTGGCCACTAAACTGCCACTTGCGCAGCAGCTCAATCACGGCGACCAGCCCCAAAAAAGGGACGAGAAAGAAAGCTGGCGATTTAGTCAACCAGGCCAATCCCGCCGCAATCGCCGACAAGGTCAGGAACTTGTATCTCCCCCTCGACTCGCGAGCAGTGAAGTTCAAGAAGGCCAAAATGGCGAGCAGCATCAAGCTGCTTACCAGGCCATCCATGTGCAAAAGCCGGGATAGGGCCAGATGGAAGGGGTCAAAGGCGATCAAAGCAAACCCAACTATCGCCGAACCGAACCCCAGCAGCTGAATTGCAGTGTATAAAGCTGCCCCTAGAATTAGTGTGACCAAAAGCACCATGAAGGCCCTACCTGCAGCCAACACCTGCAATGGCTCTTTACCGTGATCCCGAATGATGGGTTCGATCTGGCTCGAATCAGTCAGCTGTCCAGGGGCGTCTCGCACATACTCAGGATAACGCCACAATAAGCCAAGCATTCCTGCCCAGGTGACCGTGACACCCGGGTGTTCGCGGGTAAACGTGTTGGCTAAGTCGCCTTGAGCCAAGGCCAGGTAGAAATTGCCTGAACGTGCCAGCCATTTGGGCTCGTCCACGGTGACAAAACGATCCAATGCCGGAACACGAGGCAACCAAATCGCCAGTATCATAACGGCGAAGATCATACTCTGCCGCCATCTGTGAGGTACACTTGTTCCCTTCAAACAGGTTCCTCGCCTCTTGCTTCAGGCGTTACGTACTTGGAGAGCCACAGCGCCCCCGGTAGAGCCTCAAGGAGCAGCACAAAGCGGGTTACCACAGCCAGCGTGGAAGCCTGTTCCAGGCTGGCGCCCAGCTGCATATACAGCGTGGTTACCGCGACTTCGCGCACACCATAGCCGTTGATCGAAATCGGCAACAGGCTCAACAAATAGGTCAATGCCATCACCCCCATGACCTGGTACAAAGCCAGGGGCATCCCCAACCCCCTCGCAAACGCCCAGATGGCCAGGAATACCACCAGGGAAGATGACCAGGCAAATATGAACGACAGCGCCAGGACACCGGGCTGGCCAATCCAAATCTGGATGATCGCCAACAAGCGTCTAAGCCAGTGTGCGAGTTTTGAGCGCCACTTCCCGAGCCTGTCACCGGCCAACCCAACGCTGGCGAAGACCCACTCCGGCGGCTTGAATGCGGGTACATTTCGAACGAACGCGCTGGGCATCCCAAATACCACGAATGAGAGCGGCAGAATGGTGAACATTGCCAGTACGTTCATCAGCCTGTCGACCACCACGGAGGCGACGCTCACGGACCAGGTAACGCTAAAATGTGTCAGGCTAACAACGCGTACCGTGTCACCGCCAATCGTGGAGGGCAAAAAATTGGAGGCAAACGAACCCGTAATCACGATCTTCAATAGTTCCAAAAATGGAACCTTGATCCCTTGAGCGCGCAGCAGTACATTCCACCGCAGGGTATTCAGAATCACCCCGGAAAAGTACAACAAAAACACCAGCGGCAGCAACCACCCTGGTGAGCTGGACAGGCTCTCCCAGGTCCTCGCCCAATCCTGGCGGCTGAGCAGCCAGATGAAGAGCACCGAGGAGACAAATGTCCCTATCCAGCGAAATAGCCGGCTTTTCGATCGAGGGCGAGATCTTTCTTGCGCCTTATCCATATCAACCCAGATATCCCAAATTACGCAGCCGGTCTTCCAGCTCAGCCATTTCATCGTCAGTCAGTTGTGGACCGCCAGGGGATACTGGCGAGGCCGCTGCTATACTCTCGCCAAAACGAATCCGCCGGTTCTGCTGCTCGGTAAAAGCCTCTCTTAAAGGTCGTCCATCCAGGTCCGGTGGAAGCGGCAAATCGGCCAAGGCTAAGAGAGTTGGAGTAATGTCCGCAAGCGAGGCCTTCTGGATGTGAACCCCTGGTTGAATATTTGGCCCAGCCATCACCAGGACCCCTTCGGGACGGTGGCTGCCGGAATCCTCGTATTCCGAGGGACCGATTATCTCCGGGCTCTCCAGGCCAAATTTAACCGCAGACTGGTAAGCGTAATCCTGAATAGAAAACAGGATGTCGGCAGCCCGCTCGAGATACGGACCCTCCATTACTTCGTCGCGACGGTGGATTTGGGTGATCAAATTCTGCCCGGTGACCGGATGTACCAATCGGCGCAACCCAGCGATGATATCCGCCACCAGCTTTTCGGCTTGATCTCCTGGTTCCACAATCCCCTGGGGCTCCCGGCCTTTGAGATTGAGGTAGATCTGGCCGAACGCGCCCCGAGAATAAGCCTTCGTTCGCGACCAGTCGACATCCTCGAATGACAAAAAAGCGTTCACTATTTTATTGCGAGCCGGTTTAGAAACGAGTTGGGCGGCTTGACCCAGGCCAAGACTTGCCAATAAGTGATAGGCTCGTAGAACAAAATTACCCTTGGAAACCCAGGTTTTTGCACGAGTCGAAAGACTTTGCCTGAGACTCAACAGACCCTGTTGTTTCAGCCAACGATTGATGTACATGACACCATGGTTGGGACCTGCACCATGATCTGAAAGCACAATGTAATCTGCATCCTTGCCGAAATATGCTACCAAATCCCCGAGGATCTCGTCCAGGGCGTAGTAAACCCGGAAAATCCCATCCTGGTACTTTGAATCGTGATCAGGATCGTACCCGGGGAAGCTGGACTCCAGGTAACGCCAAAACTTATGCTGTACGTGATCGGACTGCATGAAGACGAATAAGTACGCATCGCAGGGCCTGTTCTCAATCAAGAAATGAACCAAACCTCGCTGGTAATCCAACCAGTCCAGAATGCTCTGCAAATATTCATCTTCTCTGCCGTACTTATATATCTCCGCCTCGGCAACGAAGTAGGAGCCTTCGCTAGCCTCCACTTGCTCAATTAGTTCTGCGGGGTAGGTGAAGTTCAGCGCCTTTGGGCTGGGAGCCGCCATGCCAGAAATCATGAAACCATCGACCGGAACGGCAGGATAAAGCATCGGCAAGTTGAAAACCCCGGTGCTTTTCCCATTCTCATTAAAATATTCCCAGAGTGGCTTGGCGCCGATACGCCCTGTATGAACATATTCGACATCATAACTGCCAGGTTTTCGCTCAAACCAATCGAAAACACCGTGTTTGGCCGGGTTTTGACCGGTGATGATGGTAGTCCACGCTGCCGGACTCAGCGGCAGCGGCGTGGATTGGAGCGCGCTGGAAACGCCCCGCTCTATTAGACCAGCCAGGTTAGGTAGCCTTCCTCCGCGGATCCACGGATCCAGCAGATCCCAACACGCCCCGTCCCAGCCAATAGCAATTACTTTCCTCGGTGGGCCTAAATCCATTCCCTCGGACACAGTACCGGGCATAAACTTCTAATAACTCGAAATGATAGCATACGGAGAAAAGACATCGATCGCTGGGCAGGTCATCCGAATGTTTCCATGAATAAATCATGGTACGCCTGGACCATGTAACGAATATCGAAGCGATCGGCAACTACGAGACTGGCCCGGCGGAAGCTCCTGAGCAATCGGGCATCAGAGAGCAGGATCCTCAAAGGTTCTAAAAAGCCGTCTCCATTAGGGTTCTCTACCAGAAAACCGTTCCTAGAAGGTTCAACCATATCTACAAATCCTCCTACCCGCGTGGCCACTATGGCCAGCCCCATTACCAGTCCCTGCAGACCCACAATCGGCAAACCTTCCGAGAAAGAGGGCATGAAAAGGATATCGCTCCTGGCAAACCAGTCCATCACTGTATCCTGGTGAAGCCATCCGGGGACATTAAAACGGTTCTGCATCCCCAGGCGAGCAATTTCAGCCTCAATCCGGGCGCGTTCTGGCCCATCCCCGATCATAACGCAGTCCCAATCCAGT
>DASQQR010000362.1:0-3627 GCA_035643335.1 Anaerolineales bacterium | reverse complement strand
CGCCATCCTGCTTGGTGCGTTGGCCCGCCTGGGCTGGCTGCGCCCGGCCGGGTTTGCCTCATTAGGACAGCCGAGCCTCTGGCTGGTTATGCTCCTGCCCCTGGTCTATGCCATCGGGGCCTCCGCTTATGCTTTGACAGGCAACTTCAATTTTGGTTTCACCGACCCGGCGCAGACCGGGCTGGCTGCCCTGTTCATTACTGCGGCCGTCTTCCTGGAAGAAGTCGCTTTTCGGGGGCTCGTGCTGTACGCTTTCGTACGCGTCTGGGGTGATACAAATCGCGGTTTGATCAAAAGCGTCGTGGTCGCCTCACTCTTCTTCAGCAGCTTTCACCTCCTGGATTTCCTCAGCGGGCGACCGCTGCCGAACGTTCTTGCGCAAACCGTGGAGGCGTTTGTCCTGGGGATCATTTTGGGAGCTCTGCTGCTGGTCGCCAGGAGCATTTACCCGGCGGCTTTCTTCCATTTCGCGTTGAATTTCGCGGGATACCTGAACTACGCCGGCAAAGGTCTGGAGGACTCACCGTCAGCCTGGCTGAACTTGAGCCTGTTACTGCTGCCCCTGGCGCTGATCAGTATCTACCTGCTACGGGGCGTCCAAACCAACCGGGTGTTCCTTAGACAAAGCAGTGTCGGAGATTAGACATACCATATCAACGGTGCTCCCCACCACGATAGCGGCCAGTCTTTCCTTTTGTTTGCCGCCTCCATCATTGCAATAAGCCCAATCTATATTTGGGTATACAACGGCACAGGGCGCAGCCTGGCGGCCATGCTGCTCTTGCATCTGGTCTTCAATGCGACCGGCACGATCCTTCTGGCTGGTCAAAGCGATACGATCGGACTGGTGGTTGTATCCAGTGTAATTCTGATGACCTGGCTCCGTCGCTCTACACAGGATGTATCTGCCTTGATGGGAAAGGGGAGAATCGCATGAATCACCACTCTGGCGGGTCAAATTTCGAGAGCGACAGGTTATGAGGCCCAGTTGCTGCCCGAGTTGCATGGACGCGCCAGCGCCTGGTTTGAAGGGGAAGGGCTGATTGATGACGCCATCCAGCACGCTCTGGCTGCGCCGGATTTTGAGCGGGCAGCCTGCCTGGTTGAAAGAAACAGCGTAAGCATGCTTCAGCGCAGCGAAATATTCTTCATCCGCGCCTGGTTAGAACACTTGCCGGATCAATTGGTTAAAACCCGGCCCAGGCTGATCCTGGCTCATGGTTGGACACTGGTGCTCACCGGCCATGTCCAGGCATTTGAGCAGTGGCTGGCTGCACCACAAGCCAGCGCCGCGCTGGCCGCACCTGATCTATCTGCTGATATCTTGGGTGAGCTGGCACTGATTCGAGCGACACTGGCCCGCTTCCAACGCGAAGATGCCCGTTCGCTTGAACTGGCCGAAGAAGCTCTTAGCCTTCTCTTGGATGATGACCGTGGTCTCCAGGCCGGCGCGATGTATACGATAGGTGTGGCTCATTTACAACAAGGGGATATCGCTGCAGCCAGCCAGGCCTTTACTGAGACCGTTCATCTCGGAGAGGAGAAAGGGGGACCATATATGGCCATGATTGCTCTGCAAGAGCTGAGTGAGATTCAGATCAAGCAGGGTCAGCTCTCCCAGGCGATGCAAACCGGCCGGCGGGCTGAGAGCATGGCGGTCTGCTGGGGATGGCAGGCGATGCCGGCCGCCGGCATGGCTGATATCTACTTAGGCCGGGTGCTCTATGAGTGGAATGACCTGGCGAGGGCGACCCAGTCGCTGGCCGAGGGTGTTGACTTGGTACTCGGCTCGATCGAGCAATTTATCCTTGCGCAGGGTTATGTAACTCTGGCCCAGGCCCAACTGGCCAGCGGCGATCCGGAAGGCGCATTCGGAACGATACAGCGGGGAAAAGACTGGTTTACCCAGATGCAGGTGACTGACACCGGTGGCGGCGTCTTGCTGGCGTTGGGGGAGGTGCGGTTGTGGCTTCGGCAGGGAAATCTGAATGCAGGGTCCCGCTGGGCCCAAAATTGCCACTGGTGGCCAGAGGACACATATTTGGGATATCTGCAAGCAGTGACGCTGGTTCGGCTGCGCCTGGCTCAAAACCGGCTGGAGCCGCAGGGAGATTTTATTTACGAAGCAACCGAGGTGATCACTCGGCTACTGGCAGCGGCTGAAGCAGATGAGTGGTGGGGGCATGTGATCGAACTATCGCTCCTGAATGCGCTGCTTTGCCAGGCTCAGGGCGACACAGCTGGCATGCTGGTTAGCCTTGAACGCGCCCTAACCCTGGCCGAGCCGGAAGGCTACGTGCGCACATTCCTTGACGAGGGCGAGCCGGCGCGAATGCTGATTGATGAATCTCGCTTGGCGATTGCGAAACGTGCGCCTGGCAACTCGCGCTTGCTGGCATATGTGAAAAGGCTGCTGTCAGATTTTTCTGGCGAGCGCCTGGCACTAACACCGGATCCCATCAGCGATCAGCAGGCCGTCATCAGCGCTCTCGTCGATCCGTTGAGCGAGCGCGAACTGGAAATCTTGGATCTCATCGCCAGTGGTCTTTCAAATAAGGAAATCGCCGATATCCTGGTAATTTCTGTCAGCACGGTAAAATCGCACATAAACAACCTGTACGGCAAACTCGGCACGCATAGTCGTACTCAAGCCATTGCCATCGCGCGTAACATGGGTATGCTCTCTTATTGACCTTATTCTCTCGGCAAAAACGAGTTATATCCCTGGGGCCACCCTTTGGGGGATGACCCGCGATCCACCGAACTGTTATTGTGGACATACCAGTATGGCAGATTCTACAACCTCCGAATTCGACAGGTCGCTACCACTAACCAAACACCTCCAAAGTGAGCAGGGGGAGCCTGAGGTTTTGATGCGAAAGTCATCGCCAGTATTTTACGGATTGGGCACGCTGGGGATTTCCATCTCTGTAGAGACGTTTGGCGCTTTCGCCTATTTCTACTACGTAGACTTCTTGGGACTGGCCTTTTCGTTGGCTGCGCTGGTGCGCACGATCTACGCAATTTGGGATGCTGTCAATGACCCCCTCTTTGGATATCTTTCCGATAACACCCGCACTCGCTGGGGGCGCCGCCGCCCATGGCTGCTGGTGAGCGAGCCTCTCTTGTCACTGTGCTTTGTTCTAATCTTCGTTGCGCCTGTGCCGGGAGGTGAACAGAGCACACTTTTTGGGTATCTGCTGGCTATCACCCTGCTGTACGAGACCTTTGTCACCATTGTCGGGGTCAATTACAACGCTTTGTTTCCGGAGTTGTTCCGGACTTTACCGGATCGCGTCCGGGCCGGGGCCTTTAATCGAGGGGGGTTGATCATCGGCCTGATCGTCGGGTTGGCCTTGACCCCTTTGGTATACCAGCGCCTGGGGTTCCAGAATATGGCGTTGGTATACGCTGCCCTGGCAGGCAGCCTGTTGCTGGTTGCCGCTCTCAGAAACAGGGAAGATTCCAGCTATCAAACCCCGGATATTGTCGGCCCTTGGGCGACTTTCCGGGAGATACTGAGAGGGCGCGCTTTCTGGCTGTACGCACTAACTTTGATGATCTTCGCATTTGCGGTCAACCTGTTGCCGTTCGCCGTTCCTTTCTACAGCAAATACGCACTGGGCG
>DASQQR010000361.1:0-14941 GCA_035643335.1 Anaerolineales bacterium | reverse complement strand
AATCAAGACACTGATTCGCGGAGTGATTGGATCAGACAACCCGTCAAGAACCCTGGAGGTGTGAACTTAACCAATTGCTCTACGGGGAGCAGGTGAATAAATCGGAGCTATCTGTGGAACGTTAAAAGGCCGCCTCAACACCTTGAGAGACGACCTTTTGGAAGGACCTGCGAAGGCCGAGTTTGCGGGACTTACGAAATTAGGATGGCAAGCCCTCAACCTGGCGGATCACCATCACGACTTTACCTTTGATCTCGACATTACGGGGATCGTCAATAAAGATGGGTTCCATGGTGGGGTTGGCAGGCTGCAGGCGGACACGACCATTTTCGAGGTAGAAGTATTTCAAGGTGGTCTCGTCACGATCATTAAGCCAGATAGCGACCATCTCACCATTGCGGGCCTCCTGAGAGCGCTTCATGATGACGATGTCACCATCGTTTACCATCGCGTCAATCATCGAATCACCTTGGACCTCGAGAGCGAAGAGATCATCTCCCTTCTCACGTGCCGGAAGCAGGCTGCGGGCAATATCGACCATGCTGTCCGGATCGTAATAAGAGAAGTCTGACGAGGGTACCGGCATAAGTTCGCCGGCCGCGATGCGTCCCACCAGAGGAATTTGTAGAAGTTCGGTAACAGCTTGAGCGGTCTTTTCCAGGGTCTTGGTTGCCGTTCCAGCTGCCTGGGAGAGGGGCTTCAGCAGCCTCACTCCGCGCGAGACCCGCCGGTCGCGCTCGATGTATCCCTTTTCCTCCAGTTGTTCAAGGTAATAATTGACCACGGAGGTGGACGAGATATCCGCTCCTTCACATATCTCTCGTATCGAGGGAGGATACCCATTTTGATCTTGAAAGCGCTCCAGCACTTGCATGATCCTCTTTTGGCGATCGCTTAGTCCTTTAGTTCGTTTTCTAGGCATAATTTCATATCTCCCGAGTAGACCGGCTACAAATTAAGTTGAGTAGCAAGTTTCTAGCGATTTCTCACCATCCATCGAACTGTCCTGAATTAGCATATTTAAACCAAACACTTGTGCTATAAATATACACGAACATTCATTCTGTGTCAAGTGCAATTTTTGAAATGACTGGCAGATTGTTCCCGGCTTCCGTTGATAGGGAGTTGAGATCAGGAGCCCAACAACTCTTAATGCTCGCCGCGAAAAATTTTTGCTTCTCTTGTGGGATAATAGACGCTTGGACGAAAAAAGAAGTGCTTGAAGTGCTTGCGGTATGACAGGTTTTTGATAAACCCTAAATGGATGTCTATAAATCCTTGGTGTACGCCAGAAACAAGCCTGTTCTGGGCCGAATTGCGTATTATCTGCTGAAAATGCTTGGAGCAGAAATCCCTCTTGCGGTCAGGATCGGTCGCGATTTCGAATTAGCCCATGGCGGTTTTGGTGTTGTAGTTCACCCCTGGTCTGTAATTGGCGACCGGGTTAAGGTGTATCCGGGGGTGACCCTGGGTAGAGCCGATATTCACCGTTCCATAGAGCAGTCTGAATTCAAGGGTATCCTCGTGGAAGACGATGTGATTCTGTCACCCGGGGTAAAAGTATTGGGCCAAGAAGGAGTTTTGCGGCTGGCTCGAGGCACACTTGTAGGAGCCAATGCCGTATTGTTGAGCTCCACAGGAGAAAACGAGATCTGGGCAGGCATTCCAGCGCGTTGTGTGGGAAAGCGTACATGACTTCAGGAAGAATCTGTCTGGTCCCCCGGGTTGCAGGGGTAGGTGGGATGGTTTCTTTTCTGGAAAAGCTAGCCCGCGGATTGGTATCTCGAGGGATCAAACCCTGCTACGATTTACGCGATTTTCCGTATGATGCGGTGTTAGTAATTGGAGGCACACGCCAGATAAAAGCATTATGGGAGCTTCGGCGCAGGGGGGTTCGGATTGTTCAGCGCCTCGACGGTATGAATTGGGTTCACAGGGTGAGAAAAACCGGGCTGCAGCACTACCTTCGGGCGGAATACGGCAATCTGGTCTTGAGATTGATTCGTGGTCATCTGGCGGACGCAGTAGTCTACCAAAGCCAGTTCGCTCGCCGTTGGTGGGAGAGAGCTCAGGGATCTGTGGAAGCGCCAAATCGCGTGGTGTACAATGGTGTTGATTTGAATGTCTTTCAGCCGGATGAAACTCAGTCACCGCCACAAGATCGTGTCCGCGTACTCATGGTCGAGGCCAGCATCATGGGAGGTTATGAGACGGGGCTAGAGCATGGCATAGGCTTTGCAAAGGCATTAGGCCATCAAGCGCATAGCCACAATAACACCAGAATAGAACTCATGATCGTTGGGCGAGTAGTACCAAAAACCAGGTTTCAGCTCGAACAACACCTGACCACAGCACGCGGAGAACGCCTCATCCTCAGCTGGGCAGGATTGGTGCCTGGAGAGCGCATTCCGGAAATTGATCGCTCAGCTCATATGCTGTACGCTGCGGACATCCATGCAGCCTGTCCAAATTCAGTCATCGAGGCGATGGCTTGTGGGACGCCCGTGGTTGGATTCGATACCGGCGCGCTGCCCGAAATTGTCACCTCCGCATCCGGCCAGATTGTGCCTTATGGCAGTAATGCTTGGCGTCTTGAGACTCCGGATATCTCGGCTCTGGCTGTGGCCGCAACCCATATATTGGGTGATCACTCGCGCTACCAGGCTGCTGCCCGGGCTCGCGCCGAGGCGAGATTTGGCTTGGATCGGATGGTTGATGGCTATCTGCAAGTCTTATTGGGCTAGATCCATGGGCTGGCGTATCCGAAATGCTCAGGTCCAATTAAGCCAGTGAAATAAATCTGCCAAAAGTCCAGAGAAGAGAGATGAGAAATCCGCTATTGTCCTTAGCAGCATTTACTGTTCGCTTACTCCCCATGCCACTGAAGCGCGCCATCTACGCTTGGGATCTGCTTGCCCGCATAGTGCGGCAAGGGCTGAATCGAGCTGCGCCCCCCGGACTGACCCAAGTCAGGATCGCCTCGGGTAGCTTGCGAGGCATGCGTATGCTTCTGGATTTGCGGATAGAAAAGGACTATTGGCTGGGAACGTATGAGCCCGAGCTGCAATTGGCTGTCAAGCAATTGGTGGAGCCCGGAATGGTGGCTTATGATATTGGCGCCAATGTCGGCTACATTACCCTGTTATTCGCTCAAGCAGTTGGAACGAAAGGCCGGGTCTTCGCCATCGAAGCATTGCCGGAAAATGTAGAACGCCTGGAGGGAAATGTTGCCCTCAACGCCTTTAGTGAAAGGGTGACCGTCGTCTATGCCGCGGTAGTAGATCGAGCCGGACCAGTCAAATTTCTGATAGGCCCCTCTGGTGGGATGGGAAAAGCACAGGGCTCAGCTGGACGTCAGAGATTCGAATATCGCCAGTCCCTCACAGTAACCGGAATATCATTGGACGCTTTCGCCTACCAGCAGGGCAACCCCGCCCCTCAAATCATCAAGATGGATATCGAGGGCGGAGAGGTACTTGCCTTTCCAGGCATGTGCGAGGTTTTGAAAAAGGAACGTCCTCTTTTGTTTTTGGAATTGCATGGCTCAGAGGCCGCTCAGGTCGCCTGGGAAACACTTACATCCTTGGATTATCATATCCGGCGGATGGCGCCAGGTTATCCACTGGTCACCAACCTGGATGCCTTAGATTGGAAAGCATACTTATTGGCCAGGCCAAAAAAGTGAACGGCTTGTACGTCGAAAACGAGATGAGTTACCAGGGCCGTGTTGGGATCCAGCAGCGCGTGCTTCCCGCGTATCGTGCCGGATTCTTTAGCTATTTGAACCAGTCATGCGAGCGGGGGATAAGCGTGTTCGCTGGCGAACCCAGCAAAGGGGAATCGATCGGCCACACCCAGCCTATGCGCTTGAATTGGTATGTCAAAGCGAAAAACTGGGGCCTTCTGCATTCAACCGCGCCTCTCTATGTTCTCTGGCAAAGAGGTTTGATGAGATGGCTCGAAGATTGGGATCCAGATGTCTTAATTGTGGAGCTTAACCCGCGCTATCTCAGCAATCTGCAAGCCATAAAGTGGATGCATGCAAAAAATCGGCCTGTGCTGGGATGGGGGCTGGGCGTTCCGAAATTTGCCCCAGAGCATATAGAGACAGCTCCCTTTTCGAAATTGCTGAGAGGCTGGTGGGAGCGATTTATTTGCTCTTGTGATGCTATCGTGGCTTACAGTGAGCTGGGAGCTCAACAATACCGCGATTTTGGCTTTCCGGCACAACGCGTGTTCGTCGCACCCAACGCTGTGGCTTCGCGCCCGGCTGGACCGCCACTGCCTAGGCCACCGCAATTTGATGGACCGCCAAAGATTCTCTTTGTCGGCAGGCTGCAATTCCGCAAGCGCATCGATAACCTGCTCTATGCCTGTGTCAGGTTGGCGCCCGATCTGCAACCTGAATTGTGGATCGTAGGCGATGGACCCGCGCGCCAGGAATTCCAATCTTTGTCCGAAGAGATCTATCCAATGGCAAAGTTTCTTGGTACTGTCCGCGGGGAATCTCTCCAGCCTTACCTGGCTGCTGCCGATCTTTTTGTGCTTCCGGGCACGGGAGGGCTTGCGGTTCAAGAGGCTATGGCTTCCGGTTTGCCGGTGATTGTTGCCGAAGGAGATGGCACTCAGGCCGACTTAGTACAGCCACAGAGGGCATCTGGGGTCGGAAACGGCTGGTTAGTCCCTAAGAATGACATTGGCGCCTTGAAGCGGGCCCTTGAAGAAGCTCTCTCAGACGCCGCCCGTTTGCGGAAAATGGGAGAGGTATCTTTTCGCCTCGTAGAGGAGCAATTTAATCTTGAAAACATGGTTGCTGTGTTCGTCCACGCCTTGACGGTCGTGGGCACTTGAAGGAGTATCTGGTAGAGCGATAGTGATTACTGGGACAGTGACCGGAGTGATCTGGAAGACCAAGGGTCGAATCGAAATCCAGCCGTGAGAATCCTCTTCGTTGTCGACGGGCGCTCGCCCATCGCCCTTAATTGGATCAATTATTTCGTTGAACAGGGTGATGAAGTCCACTTAGTCAGTACATTTTCCTGTCAACCAGATATGCGGGTGGCCTCGTTTCACGTGGTGCCAGTGGCTCTAAGCGCCACGAAAGGAAGCGGGGAGCGCATCAGTCGAAAAGAAGGCACAAAACGGGAAATCTTATGGGGGGCAAGGATGGTAGGGCTGCGGACGAAGATTCGCCAGTGGATTGGGCCGTTTACCCTGTCAAGAGCTGCGACCGGCCTGCGCAAACTTCTTCGGGAAATCCAGCCTGACCTGATCCATGCCATGCGCATCCCGTTTGAGGGTATGCTGGCTGCTTCGGCATTGGAAGGAGCTGGCAATAAGGATATATATCTAAAGAGAATACCTCTCCTGATATCCGTTTGGGGCAATGATTTTACTCTTCATGCGCCGTCTACTCCCTTTATGAGGCGCTATACCCGTCGCACATTGCGCCGCGTAGATGGTTTACATACCGATTGTCGGCGCGACTTGCGTCTTGCGCCTATTTGGGGTTTCTCCGAGAGCAAACTTGCGGTTGTCTTGCCAGGTGCTGGCGGCGTGCAGCCAGAGATCTTCCATCCTCCCCGGCACCTGCAACGCCACGCGAAAGAGAATGCCCCGCCATTGGTCATCAACCCGCGCGGATTTCGAGCTTATATCCGCAACGACACCTTCTTCCGATCTATTCCGCTGGTTCTCAAGTCAAATCCCCGCGTACATTTCATCTGCCCGGCAATGGCTGACGAGGTTCAGGCGCGACGCTGGGTAGTGGAATTGGATATTGGGCGGGCAGTCACCCTGCTATCCCATCAAAGCAGAAGCCAGATGGCAGACTTGTTTCGCAAATCTTGTATCGCGGTCTCACCCAGCACGCATGATGGTACCCCCAACACATTGCTGGAAGCCATGGCTTGTGGATGTTTCCCAATCGCAGGGAATCTTGAGTCATTGAGGGAGTGGATAACACCTGGAAAAAATGGCTTTCTGATATCGCCGGATGATCCGCACGATCTGGCCGCGGCTATCCTCCGAGCGATTGGGACACCCGAGCTGTTGCGCGGGGCAGAATCGCAAAATCTCCACCTCATTCGCGAACAGGCTCTTTATCCTCAGGTAATGGCTCGGGCGAGGGCCTTCTACCAGGATTTGATATACGAACTCGGCCGGTCTGGTCAGTCGTCTTGAATCGAGTTCTCCCCAAAAAAGCCTGATTGCTCGGTTGTCGAGAGAACGAATCAAAAAGAGGTGCTCACCCGAAGGCCGGCACCTCTAACAACTCTGTTTCTCCCTGAGTTCTCACGGGTTACTCGATGTAAGCCCGTAGTTCCCGCTGGATCCGTGGGCTACGTAGCCGCCGCAAGGCCTGGGCCTCAATTTGGCGCACCCGCTCGCGGGTCACACCCATCTTGCGGCCAACTTCGTTCAACGTCAAGATCTTCCCGTCATTTAGCCCATAGCGCAACTGCAGGATGCGCGCTTCACGTGGCGGCAGGGTATCCAACATCTCATCGAGATGCTCGCGTAGCAAATTATGCGTGGCGGTTTCGTCTGGAGCAGGGGTTTCATGATCTTCAATAAAATCCCCTAACATACCATCTTCTTCCTCGCCAATCGGCATCTCTAGAGAAAATGGGCGCCGAGCTACTTGAATCATGTGCTCCACCTTGTTGGGGGTCACATCCAGTGCTCCGGCCATCTCCTCTACGGTCGGATCTCGGCCCAGCTCTTGCTTCAGTTGGTGCTGCGTTCGAAGCATTTTGCTGATCTGGTCGCCCATGTGAACCGGCACCCGGATGGTACGGCCCTGGTCGGCAATGGCGCGCGTCACTGCCTGCCTGATCCACCAGGTCGCGTAAGTGCTAAACTTATATCCACGCTTATAATCGAATTTCTTCGCCGCTCGCATCAGGCCGATGTTGCCTTCCTGAATCAGATCGAGGAAGGGTACGCCTCGGCCCATATACTTCTTTGCCACGCTGATGACGAGTCGAGAATTGGCCGTAATAAGATGCTCGCGCGCTCCCCAACCCTCCTCAATCCTGTGGCGCAGCTCTGCACGTCGTTTTTGGTTGACCTGGCCCTGAGCTAATTCCTCACGCGCCTCACGACCCCGCTCAATTTGTTTGGCGAGGTCGATCTCTTCCTGAGCGGACAGCAAAGGGACACTGGCTGCCTCCTTGAGATACAGGCCGATCGTATCCCTCGTATCAATATTGGCTAGCTGATCCTCTTCAACGGGCCGGTAGTGCTTGACTTCTTCTTCATCATCCCCCTCGGCGAGTTCCTCATCTTCAGGTTCTACCTCACTAACATCATCAATATAAGGGATACCGGCGCCTAGAAGGGCTGCAAAAACCTCTTCGAGTTGGTCAATGTCTTGTTCAGCTTCTGGGAAGAGAGTCAAGATGTCATCGCTCGTTACATACCCCTGCTTCCGGCCCAATTCGACGATCCGAGCTACGGGCGCGATAGTGTCTTGTTCTTCTTCAATTGCGGTTAAAAGGTCTTCGTTAATTATCTTGCTCATTAAATTATGTGAACTCGTTTTGGGTTATCGGAATCGTTCATAATGGGGAATATTACTTATATAGTATATCACAAAATCTCGAAAATTGCAAATTTTGTAGGGGATTTTTGGCGATATTTCACAAATAATTGACAAGAGAGCCGGTCCGATAAAAGATCTTATTAGGGCCTTATGCTAGTTTCGAATAGTTGACAAATAGTCCTCAAGCGTGGTATTTGGATAGTTGCCGCAATCCAAACCGCACAGGAGGACTGCCCAAATGATAAGCGAATTTGACGATTTCTGTCTAAGGATGTTTATTCTGGTGGATGACATTTGGCGACAACTTGCTCCTTTGTTCAAGAGGCCGGGGCCAGAACCAGATTGTAGCGATAGCGAGATGATCACGATGGCGCTGGTCGGCGAGTGCCGAGGCTGGGATGTTGAGACCGAGATGCTCAGTCAGTGGAAGGAACATCGAGATCTATTTCCGGTGATCCCTTCGCAAAGTCGTTTTAACCGACGGCGGCGCAACTTGATGCAAGCCTTCAATTTGATCCGTCGGGCGGTACTGCAAAGCCTGGATTTGGCTTGCGATCGGCAGTGCATCATTGACAGCTTGCCCGTTCCGGTAGTGCAGTTCTACCTGGTTCCCAGTTCCACCGGGGACTGGCGGGCTTTTGGGGCTGCTTTTGGAAAAGTGTCTTCGAAAAAGGAGACCATTTTCGGTTATAAGCTGCATCTGCTCATCACCATGGGTGGCCTCATCCTCGATTTTGTACTTGCTCCTGCAAATGCGTCTGACCTGGAAGTCGGTTTCGAGTTGTTGAATGAGCATACGCATCTGGCTGTGCTAGGTGATAAAGCTTACATCAGCACTGAAAAAGCCGCTGAGTTGCTGGAAATGAACCGCTTGCGATTGCAAACGTTGCCTCGTAAAAACCAAAAGCAGCAACTCCCTGCAGAAGTCCAGCATCTCTTTAATGCCGTTCGGCAAATGATTGAGACGGTCAATGGGCAATTATCTGAACAGTTTCATGTTGAGAAAAACCATGCCCACACCTTTTGGGGTTTGGTAACCCGACTGGTCACCAAGTTGACCGCTCATACTTTGTGTATTTACATCAACCGCTTGCTCGGAAAATCAAACTTCTTGCAGATCAAAGCCCTGGCTTTTCCGAATTAGCATGAGGGCCTATTAGGAATAACTGCGGCGGAATTAAATCCCCCGCAGGCTGGAAGGCTTAATCTCTGGAGCTCACAGAAAACGAGAGCTGTTAGACCGTCCATCTAGGCAGCATTGACCCGGAGCTGGGGCCGTGGGCGTGCTCGACACCATCACAACCCCAGATGCGGCCTGTTTCCCATTACAGACATGAAAGCCGTAATGTCTACATGTTGATCGGATGTCCTTCCGCATCATGAGCGGCTTCCATCAGCGCTTCGCTCAGCGTTGGGTGCGCGTGCACATTGCGAGCGATTTCGTTGGGGGTGAGTTCCATCATCTGAGAGATGGTGAGCTCTGGCAGTAGCTCGGTAACCTCCGGACCGATCAGATGGGCACCCAAGATCTCCCCGTACTTCGAATCGGTAATCAGCTTCACCCATCCTATGGCTTCCCCCAATCCGCGAGCTTTCCCGCTTGCCTGAAATGAAAAGCGCCCTACTTTTATATCATAACCCCGCTCTTTTGCCTGTGCCTCGGTCATTCCAAATGAAGCAACTTGGGGATCACAAAACGTGACTCGGGGCATCATCTCATAATCTAAAGTGATTGTCTCAGCCCCAGCGATGTTCTCCGCACAGATAATTCCCATAGCAGATCCTACATGTGCTAACATCATCTTTCCAGTTACATCGCCAATCGCCCAAATTCCAGACACGTTGGTAGCCATCCGCTCATCGATCTGAACAAACCCGCGTTCCGTCAGTTTCACACCCAGCTCCTGGAGTCCAAATCCATGACTGTTCGGGGTGAAACCAATCGCCACCAGAGCCTGTTCAGCTTCAAGGGTTTTTTCGCCCTCCTCGCTGGAAACCTTTACCTCAACGCCATTCTTTTTAGATTTTATTGATTCGACCTTGTGACCGGGTAGAGTTTTAATTCCGCGTTTCTTAAAAGCCTTTTGAAGTTCATTGCTGGTTTCCTCGTCCTCCAGGGGCACCAGGCGCGGAAGCATTTCCACAATGGTGACATCTGCACCATATGAGTTCCAGACCGTACCAAACTCTACCCCAACCGGCCCGGCGCCGATAATCACCACGGATTCCGGCTTTTTCTCCTGCAAGATGGCTTCCCAATAGGTAAGAACGCGTTCGCCGTCGATTTCCCATCCTTCCGGAACGGTGGCCCTGGCTCCAGTAGCCACGATGATGTGCTTGGTCTTGAGTTCGGTGGTCTTACCCTCTTCGTCCGTTAAGGTGACAGTATCTTTGGCCGTGGTTTTTCCCTCCCCCATGTGGACATCGATTTTGTTCTTTCTCATCAGGTATCCGACACCTTTGACGGTGCGTTCAGATACCTGACGGCTCCGTTGTACGGCCTTTGAGTAGTCTAGTTCGAGGTTATCGAAGGAAAAACCGAATTCATCGCCGCGCTCGCGCAAAATGTGAGCGATTTCAGCGTTCCTCAAAAGTGATTTTGAGGGAATACAGCCGACGTTTAGGCAGATTCCCCCCAGAAATTCTCTTTCTACGATGGCGGTTTTAAGGTTCAGTTGGGCCGCGCGGATAGCAGCGACGTAACCACCCGGGCCAGCGCCGATGACGATTACATCATAATCGCTCATGTGCCTCCTCTTTCTCTTTTATTGCCAATTTTCTAAGGATTCTACCACCTTGCCCAGGAAGTAATCGGCGATGGCGCCATCCAGAATGCGATGATCGAAGGTCAATGAGATATACACCATGGGGCGGATGGCGATGGCATCGTTGATCACGACCACGCGTTTCTGGATCGCTCCAACCCCCAAGATGGCGCATTGCGGTTGGTTGATAATCGGCGAAGCAAATAACGATCCGCTCGTGCCATGGTTGGTGATCGTGAAGGTGCCACCCTGAACTTCATCCGGGTTAAGCTGGCGCGCCCGCGCCCGATTGGATAGGTCATTAATCGTACGCGCAAGGCCAAGCAGCGAAAGCCGATCTGCGTTTTTGACCACTGGAACGATCAAGCCTTCTTCTCCCAAGGATACCGCGAGACCGATGTTAATCTCGCGATGGATGACGATCCCCTCCTCGCTCCACGAAGAGTTGACGATTGGATGAGCCCTTAGCCCGGCCACTGTGGCCGCCGTGAAATATGCGGTGAAGGTCAGATTCACGCCATCCCGGGCAAAAGCCTCTTTATGTGTCTGGCGGTGACCTATCACGGCGGACATATCGGCTTCCATTACCGTTGTCACATGGGCGGAGGTGCGTTTGCTTTGAACCATATGTTCAGCGATTCTGCGTCGCATGATGGTGTGGGGAATGATCTCGCCTGGAGTGCTTGCAAGTAGGGGCGTTGGCCCAGCTGGAGGTGCGGCTTCTTCAGCCGCGGTAAGTGTAACTTTTCTTGCGGGCACAGCTGGCGCTGTTTTGGGAACCTTTTCTCGTTGTTTTATATAGGCTAAGATATCTTTTTTCGTGATCCGGCCACCGCTGCCCGTCCCCTGCACTCTAGTCAGATCCACATTATGTTCGCTGGCGATTTTGGACACCACCGGGGAGATGAAACCGAGATTTCGATCACGACCCGGGGCTGCCGCTTCTATGGCTGCTTCTGCTGCCCGCGGAGCCTGGATGGGTGCTCCCGCTTCTTTTTCAACTTCTGCCACAGCAATTTCTTCCTTTACAGCAGATTCTGCCTCGATACCTCCGCTGCCCTTGCCTTCAGGAATTCGCTCCTCGGGTTTTCCTATCCAGGCCAGCAGCGATCCAGCATGCACAGTCGAGCCCTCCGGGACCACGATCTCCAGCACTGTTCCAGCGGCTGGGCTGGGGATTTCGGAATCCACCTTGTCTGTGTTTACTTCAAGCAAAGGATCGTATTCATCTACCTGTTGCCCTTCCTCTACCAGCCATTTGCTGATTGTGGCCTCATCGACCGACTCACCAAGTTGTGGCATGATAACTTTTGTTGGCATAATTCCTCCACCTGCAAATAATCGCTATATCCCAGCACTCTCTAACGGTTGTCCTGAGTAACGACCCGATCCGGGTCCGGGGGGCAAATTTGGGCGTTAACTCCGAGCGAACCAATCATCGATAGAAGATTGGGTATGTGCTCGGGTCGACTTCATTCATCAGATCGTACACTGTCTCAAATATCTGTTCGACATTGGGCTTGGAGAAATAATCTCCATCGGACCCGTAAGCGGGACGGTGGGGTTTGGACGAGAGCGTCCGTGGTTCTGAATCGAGCCAGTGATAACCACCCTGCTTTTCGATGACCTCCTGGAGCATGTATGCAGTAGTACCGCCCGGTACATCTTCATCCAGGAACAGGATCCGGTTGGTTTTTTTGAGGGAATCCAGGATAACGCCATGGGTATCGAAGGGTAGCAATGTGCGAACATCGATGATCTCGACATCGATACCTACCTTGCCGAGCAGTTCAGCTGCCTCAATCGAAATGCGGCACAGCGCTCCATAGGTCACGATAGTGAGGTCGCTGCCATCGCGAATCACTTCCGGTAAGCCCAGGGGGATGGTGAACTCGCCAATGTTATCTGGAAGCTGCTCTTTTAGTCGGTATCCATTTAGGACCTCGATAATGAGTGCTGGGTCATCCGCTTGAAGCATCGTGTTGTAGAAACCAGCGGCCTGTGTCATATTCCGGGGCACCAAGACGTAAATACCTCGAACCAGATTGATGATGCCAGCCAGGAGCGAGCCCGAATGCCAGATCCCTTCCAGCCGGTGCCCGCGTGTACGTATGATGACCGGGGCTTTTTGACCCCCTCGTGTTCTCCAGCGCAGCGTTGCCAGGTCGTCTGAAGCAATTTGCAGACCATATAGTAGGTAATCCAGATATTGAATCTCGGCAATTGGCCGCAAACCCCGCATGGCCATGCCGATGGCTTGGCCGATGATCGTGGTTTCCCGGATGCCCGTATCTGAAACCCTCAGCTCTCCATATTTTGCCTGGAGCCCTTTAAATCCTTGGTTGACATCCCCCAAGCGACCAACGTCCTCCCCAAATGCGATGATTCGCGGATCCCGGGCCAGGGCAGCGTCGAAGCAAGCGTTGAGTACTTCAAATCCGTAGACAGTCGGAGAACTTTCAGAGTAAACTGCTGTGATCTCGGGCACTTTCGGAGCTGACTGAGGCGTCTGGCTGTAGAGATGAGAGCTGTACCGCTCCTCATTTATCTCTTCCTGTTCGAGCTTCCAGTCGATCAGGGAGTATTTGGCTGGAATTTCCTCATTCCTTAACACAATCAAGACCTGCTCGATCGTGGATATAATGTCCCTGCGCAGTGGATTAAGGATATTCATCAGCTTGCTTTTGATCTCGTTGAGTTCACTTGATCTGGAGGAGCTGATAGCGATTTCCGAGATCATGTCAGCCACTTCCTGGCGTTCTTTCCTGATTGGTGTGATGTACGCGTTCCAGGCAGTTTTACGGATCTCCTCGATGGTATCCTGATCCTCTTTTTCCGTCTCATCTAACTCTTCTTCGCTAACCAGGCCACGATCAAGGAGATATTGGCGGAACCTAGCGATACAGTCATGTTCTTCTTCCCACTGAAGTCTTTCCTTTGATTTGTAGCGTTCCTGGCTTCCGGAAGTGGAATGTCCTTGGGGTTGGGTAACTTCGATGACGTGAACGATGCTGGGTATATGCTCTTGGCGGGTGATGCCTGCGGCTTCCGCGTAGGTCCTGACCAAGGCAGGATAATCCCAACCATTTACAACGTAAATATCGTATCCCTCATGAGCGTCAGGTTCGCGCTGAAATCCTTTGAGCAGTTCTGAAACGTTGGCTTTGACCATCTGATACTCGTTTGGGACCGAAATCCCGTAATCGTCATCCCAAATGGAAAGCACAACCGGAGCTCTTAAAACTCCTATCGCGTTTACCGCCTCCCAAAACATGCCTTCGGCGGTGGTGGCATTTCCAATCATCCCGAAAGCCACCTCGTTTCCATGATTCGAAAACTCTTTTAGATCCTGTAACTCCTCTAATTCTCGATATAGTCTGGATGCATACCCAAGCCCAACCAGCCGCGGCATCTGCGAACCCGTGGGGGATACGTCTGCCGAAGTGTTATACATCTTCGCCAGATTTTTCCAGCTCCCATCGGGATTCAGGCTGCGCGTTGCGAAATGAGAGTTCATCGCTCGACCCGCGGTGCTGGGTTCGGCTTCTAGATCTGCGTGGGCGTATAGTTGGGCAAAAAACTGCTGAATGGTCGTTTCTCCGACCGCAAACATAAAGGTTTGATCCCGGTAGTAACCTGAACGGAAATCCCCCTTCTTAAAGGCTTTCGCTGCAGCAATCTGGGCGACTTCTTTACCATCCCCAAAAATACCAAACTTCGCTTTCCCACTCATGACCTCCCTTCGGCCAATGAGACTTGCTTGCCTGCTTTTGTAGGCTAACCGGTAATCCTGCAGGATCTCCTCAACGCTAAGGGAGAGATCAGCTATTTCCTCTTTCACCTTTGTCATTTTTGAACCTTTCTCGTTTGTTTGTCCTCCTGTAAACCGAGCGATCCAATCCATTAATAACTTTCTGTGTAAATTATATCGCCTCTTTCGCGCCAACGGAGAAAAAAAGAGCGGTGTGAGCCGCTCCTTTTATCTCTCCATCGTCTGCGCTACGATTTCGGCGATGTCCAGCAATTGCATGTCGCTGCTGGCCGTTTGCTTGGCATCCGTGAGCATGATCATACAAAAAGGACAGCCCACGGCCAGGGTGTCGGCTCCGCTCTCTTGCGCCTCTCGGAAGCGGTTGGCACTGACCCTTTCCTTACCCTCCTCTTCTTCCTTCCACATTTGCGCACCACCCGCTCCGCAGCAAAACGACTTTTTGCCGTGACGCGGTAGTTCATTAAATTTGGTGTGCGCACTTCTAAGCACAGCTCGCGGTGCCTCGATGAGGTTGTTTTGGCGGCCCAGATAACATGGATCGTGAAAAGTAACCTGTTGATGGGTGTCTTTCTTGATCTTGATCAGGCCCGCTTGGATCAGTTCCTTGATCAATTGGGTATGATGGATAATCTCATATTCACCACCAAAATCGCGGTACTCGTTGCCAATCGTGTGCAAACAATGCGGACAGGTCGTGACGATACGCTTCGGAGCGACTTCGTTGAGGATTTCCACATTGGCAGTAGCCAGCTCGTAGAAAAGGTACTCGTTCCCAGCTCGCCGGGCAGAATCGCCATTGCATTGCTCCCGTTGGCCAAGAATGGCGTAGTTTACCCCCGCGACTTTGAGAATTTCCGC
>DASQQR010000360.1:0-2591 GCA_035643335.1 Anaerolineales bacterium | reverse complement strand
TTTTCACCGTCAACGGCCGGCCTGGTTCCCTGGCAAAGATCTATGAAGGCCGGACTCGCTCCGGCCATACGCGCAAATTAACCTGGATGCGCGACCACCCACCGGATGACCCCACCCTGCCGCAGGGTCATGCTTCCCTGGTATGGCCACGGGACTTGCTGTTCGATAAGCGCGGCGAGGTTCGAGGTTATCTCATGCCCTATATCCGGGAAGGGCTCGTTTTGTTGGACGTTTTCAACCCTAAGCGACGAGCCCAGATGCTTCCCGAATTCGACCGGCGCTACCTGCACCGGGCGGCGCGCAACCTGGCAGCCGCCTTGGGTGCGCTGCACATAAGAGGCTATGTTGTTGGAGACATCAACGAGAGCAACATCTTGGTCACGCCGTCCGCACTGGTGACTCTGATCGATACTGACTCGTTTCAGGTGCAGGAGTCAAGTCGAGGCTTGACCAAGACTCATTTTTGTCCAGTTGCCAAGCTCGAATATACCCCGCCGGAGCTGCAGGGTCGCTCACTTCAGCGGACATTGCGTAAGCCTGAACATGATGCTTTTGGCCTGGGGGTGCTCATTTACCAGCTGCTCATGGAAGGCAATCATCCCTTCCGGGCACAGTGGTTGAGAGAGGGAGAACCGCCTCCATTGGAGGAACGCATCCGGCGGGGCTGGTTTCCTTATCGAAATTCGCGCCGCATACCAGTCGCGCCACCCCCGTACGTGCCTAAGTTAGAGATCTTGCACCCGTCTCTGGTAGAGTTGGCGCGACGCTGCTTTGTAGATGGGCACAGGCAACCTCAGCGCCGGCCCACCCCAGAAATGTGGATGCGGGCCATTATTGAGGCCGAAGAGAATCTGGTCTTGTGTTCAGAGGGACACTACTACTCAAATCACCTCAAGAATTGTCCCTACTGCAAATCTAAAGCGCAAGAGGCCCAGGTGCCTTTGCCTCCGGTTCGCCAGAGGCCGGCGCAATCCTTGCCGGGCTGGATACCACCGATGAATCCGGTCTCTCTGCCTGCTTTGCATGGCACACAGTCTGCCGCGGCGTCTGGATCGGCCAGGTCATGGATCGCAAGAGTTCGACCACTGATACGACCGAGCAGATATCCGGCGGGAACCTGGCAAGAGGTTCTGCAGAGTCTGGGTTATTCATCGGGTGCTGGCGGACTCTACGGAGCCATTGCCGGAGCGCTGGCAGGCGGCACGGCCCTGCTGCTTGGAATGGTTTTTGGCTGGGCGGTCCTATGGGCGGTAGGAGGAGCTGCCGCTGGCTTGGCGCGCGGCTGGAAGATTGGCGGATGGGTGGCCAGGAGCGTCGCTAAGCGGCATAGCTGGAGCCTGGTCTGGCAAATTGTTGGGATCCTCGCTGGAGGAATTGCTGGTGGTGCGGCGGGATGGCGATGGGGAGCCTCTTTTGTCTGGATATTTCTCGCAGGGCTGTCAGGCGCGGTCGCGGGCAGGTTCGCTGGGCAGGAAGTTTTTAGGCTAGGCCAGCGGTTAGGTTGGGAGCAGATCTTGACCGCGGCTGGCGTGCTCCTGGGCGGCTGGCTTGGATGGACGCTGGGGGAGATCGTGGGCGCGGGTTGGTTCGGCAGGTTCAGCGGCGATTTGACCGGACGGCTGGCCGTGTGGTTGGTGAACAAGTCTGTTGGCGGGCCGTTGGTATGGGGGACGGTGGGCGCCATTGGAGGGGCCTTAGGGGGTTGTCTCAGCGGGCTGAGCGCCGGAGCGATTTCCAGGGTTTTGGGTCTTAGGGACTAAGTGGGAGTTACCCGAAACTGGTATACTCAGATAGCTAAAATCTGCAGATCAGGCCAATGCCGAAGGATGGATATGAAGAAATTTAAAGTTGCCTTACTCGCCAATCTAAAAGACAACGCGCCCAAATTTGAGGGGATGCCTGCCGACCAGTGGGATGATCTGGATTCTGAAAAAACCATTAACGCCCTGGTAGAGGCCATTCGCGCCGGAGGGAACACCTGCGAATTTCTGGAGGGAGACATCACCTTGTACGATACGGTGCGCAAACTCAACCCCGACATCTGTTTCAACATCTGCGAGGGTCACTTTGGGGATGCCCGCGAGGCCCAGATACCGGCCATCTTGGAGACGCTGCGCATCCCTTATACCGGATCCAAGGTGCTCACCCTGGCTCTTGCGCTGGACAAACCGATGACCAAGCGCGTGATTCACTATCATGAACTACCCACCCCAGGATTCCAATCTTTTGAGCGGGTCGACGAACCGTTGGACGAGAGCCTAATTTTTCCGTTGTTTGTTAAGCACAGCCGAGAGGGTACCGGGATGGGCGTCTCAGCCCAATCCATTGTGCGCAGTGAAGACGAGCTGCGCTCTCAGGTGAGCGCTATCCTGGAGCGCTATAAGCAACCCGCCCTGGTTGAAGAGTTTATTGAGGGGCGCGAGGTGACCGTCGGCGTTGTAGGAAATTTATATGGACCGGTGGCCCGGCGACTACCCGAAAATGAAGACGCCCCGCGGATTCAGGCTGGCCTGCGTTTCCTGCCGCCGATGGAGGTGGATCTTAAGCCTTACTCAGAGACCGATGTGGTCTATAGTAACCGTCTTAAAGTC
>DASQQR010000359.1:0-3786 GCA_035643335.1 Anaerolineales bacterium | reverse complement strand
CCTGACCAAGCCGAGGTATATGACTTGAAGAGTGATCCTGGTGAACGGCACAATGTGAAGGAGCAGTATCCGGAGCAGGTCAGCAAGTTCCAGCTCGCTCTGGATGCTCATCTGCGAGAGGTTGCCCAAACAAACTTGCTGAATCAACCCTCCACAGTGGAAATTGATGATCGCATGCAGGCGCGGCTCCGCGACTTAGGATACGTCGAATGACTACATTCCGTGGATGAAGATTCTGTTTCTCTCAAATTACTATCCGCCACATATTCTGGGTGGGTATGAACAATGGTGTTGCGAAGTTGCCGAGGAACTGGCTTCTAGGGGGCACGAACTATTTGTTTTAACCTCACGTCCGCCCTACAGGCCCTCCCAGATAGAGCAAAATGGTGTTCAGGTTTACCGCGATCTGCACTTGGAGGTTGACTCTGGAGTGTTTGGAACGGCTGTAAAATTGTTGAGGGATCGAAACCAGCTGGAAGAATCAAATTTAGAGTATGTCAGAAAAGTGGTGTCGGATGCCAAACCCGACGTAGCTTTAGTCTGGGGGTCCTGGAATATACCTCGCTCGGTGCCTGCTTATCTGGAAGAATTAATGGCAGGACATCTTGGATACTACTTTTGTGATTATTGGCCCGCTTTACCCAATGCTTATCTGCAACAACTAAAGAACCCTTCAAGACATCGCTTTTCTCGGATACCCAAGAAAATCCTGGTGCCCTTACTCATAAAAGGACTTGAAAGAGAAAAACCAGTTCAGCTGGGTCTTGAAAATCCGATCTGTGTGAGTCGGGCCTTAAGAGAAAGGCTTGTCCGATTTGGATTCCGCATTGCCAACGCTCAGGTTATTTATGTTGGTACTCGCCCGGTGGATTTCGCAGAAGCCCAAACGGGTACCTATCAGGCTTCGGACGGGCTGAAGTTGGTATACGTAGGTCGACTTACACCGGACAAAGGGGTACATACCGCCATCCAGGCATTGGCTCAAATCCCTCGAAATACTGCAGAAACGATTATTCTAGATATTTTTGGCAAGGGCGACTGGTCCTACGAGAGGAAAATCAGATCACTGGTGCGTGAATATGGGTTGGCTAACCGGATTTCATTCCGAGGGACAATTCCTAGAGAGAAGTTGCCGGATGTCCTCAGTCATTACGATGCTCTCGTCTTACCATCTGAATGGGAAGAACCTTTTGCACGGATTGTATTGGAGGCCATGGCTGCCGGACTAATCGTTATAGGAAGCAATATTGGTGGTACCACCGAAGTCATCATGGACGGGCAAACGGGTCTCCTCTTCCCTGCTGGTGACGCCAATGCGCTTTCGGGTCAGATTTTGCGTTTGAGAGACGATAGACACCTAAGGGAGAAGTTATCTCACGCAGGTCGTGTGCTTATTGCCAATAGGTTCACCCTGGGCCAAATGGTGGACAAATTGGAAGGAGTTCTACACAAGATTGCTCGCTGAAATTAGGACCAAGCATTTATCTTTAGTACGCGTGTTCCTGGTGGCTGGCGTTCTGCTCCTAAGTGCATACGTGGCACGCGGGCCATCCTTGAATTATCTTCTGCTGCTGCCTGCGTCCGGATCGATTTATCTTTTCTTGCGTTGGCCACCTCTAGGCCTGGTTGCTTTGATTGCCGCCAGCTTATTCATCGATTTCTCAGTGGGAGCTCAACTAAACATCACCATTTTATTGCTTGCCCTGTTGTGCGCACTATGGTTTCTGGATACGATAGTGAATCAAAGATCATTGGATGGGCTTCGCTCTCGATCTGCACTGCCGCTGATCGGCCTTAGCGTTGCGGTTTTGATTTCGTTTGGCAATGGCCAGCTTCCCTGGTTTCATTTCGCCCAAAGAGCGCCAATCGATGCTCAAGCCGCAGGCGTTATGACCTTCCTTTTGTCCGCAGGTATGTTTCTTCTAGTCGCCCAACAGATTAAGGATCTTCGTTGGTTAAGTTGGATGACTCTATCGTTCCTGGTCTTGGGGGGCCTGATCCTATCCGCATCGGTCTTTCCAACCTGGGGAAGCATCCTTTTCCGTTATTTGCCCAGTGGAGCGGCTGGAAGCCTCTTATTTTGCTGGTTGGCGGCCGTCGCATGCAGCCAGGCTCTTCTAAACACAAAATTATCTATTGGCGCAAGACTTCTGCTGGGCGGGATTGTGGCTTGTGTATTTTATAGCAGTTTTTTCAAGGGCCGCTCTTGGGCATCGGGCTGGATACCTGCTGCAATCGCCATGTCAGTCATTATCTTCGTTGGCAAGCCTCGACTTAGGTTGTTGTTAATTTTATTGGGCGGGGCATTTTTTCTAATCAAGTTTCAAGGATTTGTCGATGGAATCCTGAACGAAAATCAATATAGCTTCGTCACCCGTGTTGAGGCATGGCGCATATTGATTGAAATTGTTAAGGTATCGCCTGTTTTAGGCCTGGGCCCGGCGAATTATTACTATTACACACCTCTGTTTTCCATCCTTGGTTTTTACACGCGTTTTAACTCCCACAACAACTTTGTTGACATCGTGGCTCAAACCGGTTTACTGGGCCTGGTTATGTTTCTCTGGTTCGCCTTCGAAATTGGTAGATTGGGCTGGCAGCTGCGAGAAAAAGCAACTGAAGGTTTCGCCTATGCCTACGTAATCGGCTGCCTGGGAGGACTAATGGGTACTCTTGCAGCTGGGATGCTTGGGGACTGGTTCTTGCCGTTCGTCTACAACGTTGGCTTAGGCGGGCTGCGGGCCAGTCTGTTAGGCTGGATGTTCCTTGGGGGATTGGTCGCGCTTGGAAATATCCTCTCCCAAAGCAAATCCCAATCTATATCCGGATCAATGGCGACCGGATCCAGCCAGCGATGAGGCAGTGCGGTTTGCGCCGCCATGGCTGGAATCTTCCATGACGCGAATTCTCCTTCTCGGTCACAATCCGCCACTTTTGGAGCGCCATTCTAAACTGGAGGCAGCAAATTACCGGACCTGGCAATTCCTCGACCCACTTCTTGCGGATGGGCATGCAATTTGCTTTGTTGCTAAGGCCAGTCAGCGGAACCCAAAAATAACCTCGATTTCCGAAAATTGGTTGGGCGATGGAGAATACAACTCGATATCTTTTGACAGGCGGGGATGGGTTGAGGATCTGCAGCGGATTCATGATAGATTTCGGCCGCAATGCATTGTTGCCGTTAATTTTGATCTCTGCCTTTATAGCACCAAGTTGCGCACCCAAAAGCCGATTTGGATGGATTTGTATGGAGATTACCTAACGATTATTCAGGCGGCCAGCTACCGGTCCCGATCCGATCGGGGTATTTCAACCTCGATCGCATTTCTGAATCGCGTTTTGAAGAAAGGTGATCAATTTTCTGTTTGCAGTGAGACCCAACGACATGCGCTGATTGGAGAGCTGGCCATGGCAGGCAGATTGAATTGGCGGACATTCGGTTACGAATTCTCAAATGTCATTCGGCCCGGATTGATGCCCGAACAAGTCGCGAAGCAGAGTGATTGTGGTCGCACGATGCTGAGCGGATACGGAATAAAGGATCACGACTTTGTTGTTTTATGGTGTGGCGGCTATAACACCTGGACCGATGTGGATACATTATTCAACGGTTTGGAATGGTCGATGGCGAGAGAATCAAGAATCCATTATGTGTCCCTTGGAGCATCTACCTATCAAGCTTTGGATAATACCTACGCTCGATTTCTCTCTAAAATCGAGCAGTCACGATTCCGAGACCGATTTCATATGCTCGGCTGGCGCCCTTGGGAAGAAGTTATTCGCTAT
>DASQQR010000358.1:0-2870 GCA_035643335.1 Anaerolineales bacterium | reverse complement strand
GGGGAGTAACTTCCTTTTACTCGATGAACCGATAAGCCATCTGGATATCCCCTCACGAGAGCGCTTCGAACAGGCGTTGACCCGATTCGACGGAACCATTCTGGCCGTTGTCCACGACCGGTATTTCATCAACCGGTTCGCCACGGAACTATGGAGAATGGAAGGAAGGGGTATCCAGCGCGAGCTGCTGCGATTACCAAAGGCGACATGAGGCGAAAAACACGCTTTGTAATGCTCCTGATGGGTTTTATAGGGCTGCTGGTGGTCGCCGTGCGACCGTCTGGGCGCGGATTGGCCTTCCCAATTGGAGCGCCACCCACTCCGCCACCTACTCCAACTGAGCAGGCCGTTAGCGAGGATGAAGCCAGAATCCGTGCGGTCATTCAAGAAAAAATATCCGTCGAAAGCAGAAATATCCTGGGCTATCTAGTCAATAGCGAACGAATCGAAAACCTTCAAATCTCGGCGGACGGGGATCACGCCGCGGCCTGGATCCTCCTGGTCGACCCTCAGAACGGCGAAGTCTTGCCCACTGAGCCGGGCCTGGCTCTGGCATACCGGGAGCCAACGTTGGGCTGGCAAGCCTGGTTGCCCTCGGATCCACAATGGGCTGAGCAGCTTGAATCGGCACCACAGGACCTGCTAACCGTAGAGCTCAAGGAAACCTGGCTGCGGCTGTATGAGGAACAGCAGAGCGCAGCCGATCTGGGTACATTCGGAGGCTATCTTCTACCCTGGGAAGGGGGAAAAACCGCGTGGCTCTCTCAAAGCGTAGCCCATGATCAATACACCCCCGGCGGGAGCGCTCACTACGCCTTTGATTTCTACATCCCCCAGACTATGTTCAATCTGTATGCCGCTAGATCGGGCACGGCCTGGCTGGCTAAATGGGATGTCGCCAACAACAATCACGATGGGGTCGGAAATTACCTGGTCCTGCAAGATACGAGCACCAATCCAACAACCTACCAGCTCTACTTGCACCTGGCTCAAGACAGCATTCCGCCGGCGCTAAGAATTCGAGGGACCCCGGTTGTGCAAGGCCAGTTCATCGGCATCGCGGACAACACCGGCCAAAGCACTGGCCACCATCTGCATTTTCAAGTTCATACGAACCTGGATTCATATTGGGGGACATCCGTGGATGTCACCTTTGCGGACGTTGCCATTAACGGCGGGCGCCCGCGGGTCAACAACACGTATTACAGCGATTTACCGTACTGCCAGCACAACTCCTTTTACGATGATGTTTGTGATGCCTTCCAATCTTCCTATATCTCCGGGAATACGGTTCATGGGGATACGATCCCGCCGGAGGGTGATCTCACCACCCCCAAGCTCGGATCAACCGTCAATTCCAGCATCGTGCGCATCGAGGGTTGGGCGAATGACGAGGATAGTGGCCTGGACCGCGTTCAGGTGATCGCAAATTATGCCGGGACCTGGTTGAATGTAGGGAGCCCCTTTTCCAGCCCTTCTTTTGCTTCCAACTGGGACATGTGCGCGGCAGCTGTCCCTGACGGGCCGGTCAGCCTGGCGCTGAGAATATGGGATAAGCAGGGAAACGCCGCCTTCGGCCTGCCGGGATTGGTGCATTTCACCAAGAACTACGTTTGCCCGCCGCCGCCGACCTGCAACCCAACAGCGGATCAAATTGCTCTCTTCGCAGACCCCAATTTCGGCGGTACTTGTGAGGTTCTAGGTATAAACGACTATGCGAACAGCACTTCTTTTGCAGTTCTTGGCGATGATAATGCAGCATCCATTCGGCTGGGAGCAAATGTGCTGGCTACTCTGTTCTCAGACACGAGCTACCAAGGTCGCGGGGAGACTTTCGTGTCCAATGACAGCAACCTGGCCGATAATTCGCTCGGAGCAAACATTTTGACTTCTTTGCGCGTTCGCCCTCGGACGAGCCCGCCGGATGCCCCTACAAAACTTGTCTCCCCCGCCAGCGGTTCTGCTTATCCAGCGAATGCCTCGCTCAGTCTCTCCTGGCGCATCCCCCTGGCTGCCACAGAATTCCAGGCCAAGCTGAACGGTCCAGCAGGCGAAAAACTCTCTCCGTGGTCCACCGAACCGATCTGGCACCTGGACTCGCTCAACCTGATCCCTGGAGTTTACACCTGGCAGGCCAAATCACGCAACGGCGGCATTGAGAGCGGTTGGAGCACAACGTCCACATTCACGATTACGTCAGAAACCCCCGCGGTTCTCCCAACCATCACGCCACCATTCCTGGAAGATTTCGAGAGTGGACCCGGCAACTGGGCCGCCAGCGGCAAGTGGAATTTGATTGATGATCCGGAGCGCTCACACGCAAATTCGCACCGCAGCTGGTACTACGGGGACGCAGACAAGGATTACAAGGATAGCGGGCCGAACACGGGTGATCTAACTTCGCCCCTCATCCTGCTGCCGAACTCAAACGAAAATTATGCGCTGCGCTTTTGGTATCGGGCCAAGACCGAAAGCCCGGAGAGGCATTGGGACCAGCGCTGGGTGCAGATCTCCGAAAATGGAGGTCCGTTCCAAAACATTCTGCAGCTCGTCGACGATCCTACAGATTACTGGCTGCATCCCCTCGTCGATCTTTCCGATTACTCCGGATCTACGATCCGGATCAGATTCCATTTCGAGACATTGGACGGCGCGTTCAACGCCTTTGAGGGCTGGTATATCGACGATCTGGAGGTCGCCGCCAGCGTGATAGACGCGTGTGGCGACACGGATAACAATTCGGGGCAGGCCTCGCCAATCAGCTACGGCGAGACAAAGAGCCAGGTCCTTTGTCCGGCAGGAGACGTGGATTATTACAAATTCAACGCCAGCGCCGGGGATCGGATCGTGGTGGACATCGATACCCCAGC
>DASQQR010000357.1:0-12051 GCA_035643335.1 Anaerolineales bacterium | reverse complement strand
GCGATAATCAATCCATAGATGGCGATACCTTCCGCCAGGCCGACAAATATGATCGCACGCCCAAAGGTCTCTGGCTTCTCGGCAATCGATCCGATCGCGGCGGCTCCGGTACTGCTAACGGCGATGCCGGCCCCGACAGTGGCTAAACCGGTGGCGATTGAGGCCGCCAACGAGGCGTATGGATCGGTTGTGGCGGCCTGCGCTCCCAAACCAGCAGCCATGACCGTAGCTGGCGAGGCCAACCAGACCATACCCACGCCTGCGGCCATCAGCCCGATCACTGCGTTGAAACCATTTAGTCCGGTCACCAGACCGCGTGTAGCGCCAGCAGGCTCGGACTTATGTTTGCGGATAAAATAGATTATTGCTGGAACCACGGGTACCAGGCCTGCCACCAATGCGATCATCAGTTTTAACATCGTATTTCTCCTTGACTATTGACTCCCGGTTCTCCCACATTCAAAGGGTAAAGGACCCGGCCTATTTCTCCACCGGGGGGATGAGGGTTAACGGCTTGTAGTGCGTGCCACCACCGGTAAAGAATTTGCTAAAGAACTCGTAATATTCAAGCCGCATGCTCTGGATACCAACGATCAACCCCTCAAAGCCCACGATGAAGATAGTTCCCAAGGCGATTACAAGCCAGTATCCGATGCCATGGACCGGGCTGACCAACCCTGCCAGGATAAAGAACACGGCACTTAAGCCAACGTGGGCCACTGCAAATGCACCGACACGCACATAGGAAAGGCTGTTGCTCAGGAAACTGACCATGGTTTCGAAGAGCTCAAAAAAGACCTGAATGGCATAGGTGGGCAGGCTTTCACCGACCAAGGGCCGGATCCCTTCAATCCAATGCTCTAACAATTCGGATAGCATGACAATCAGGCCACTCACAGCTGCCAGGGTGAGGAACACCAGGGGCGGTACGGGAAAACCGCCAATGAAAAACCCGGCGGCCAGCCCGATAATTGACCAATAGAGGACCAAACCTGCGATGCCATTGCGGTCAAAGAGCAACCGGCCCCAATCCCGGGCCATCCAGGCATTGAGTATGCCGATCAAGAATCCTATACTGAGAAGCACAACTCCTGCACCGATGGTTATTAGCAGGATCAGCATGATGTTATCCATGGGGCGCATCCAAAGGGCCGGCAATAAGTTCTCCATGCCAAAAATGCTTCCATACAGAAAACCAAACAGGGCAGCGACCAGGCCGCAGGCAATAATGAGGCCTCCCAGGCCGGCCAGACCACGAAGCACGGGTATCTTGCGGCTCACTAACACGCCACCCAGCAGAGCCAGTAGCAAGCCATGACCTAAATCTCCAAACATAGCTCCAAAGAGCAGAGGAAAGGTCAGGGCGATCAGCAAAGTGGGATCGAGCTCCTCATAGCGAGGCTGCGCGAATGTGGTCACCAACTCCTGGAATGGATTCAAAAGTTTCGGGTTGTTTAGCGCTACAGGGATATTTTGCCTGGATCTTCCACGCTTGCCTGGGTAGGCTTCGATGAGGATCTCTTTGGATACCCCTCTGAGTTGCTCTGTGAGCGCGGGCATGCTGGAGGTGGGGACCCAGCCAACGATTAGATAGGTATATTGGAGCTGGCCGAAGTGGGCAACCGCCTCGACCAGCATCCGGCTGCCACGCACGCGCCACAGCAAAGCTTGAAGCTGCTGCCTGTAAGCCGCGTGCAGCTGCGCTACGGCGTATTGCTGTTCGGCGATGCGATTATTTATGCGCTCGATGGCCGTATGGAGCGACTCAATGATCTCGGAAGGGGTGCCTCGATGGCCAGCCGGCAGGCTTACAGGATTAAGGTAGGCACTGCGTGCTGCTCGTTCCAGAACATCGCTGTTATTTTGTGGCCCTGCAAGCCAGACGACGGCTCTCTGCCTATCTTGAAGGAGTGTCAGGAAAACGAATGGTATGCGTGCCAGGCTGGTTTGCAGGCGGTCCATATTGGCGACAGGCATGGTCCCCAGCATGGAGAAGATATGCTGAGGATCCCGCAGCGCACTCATGTCGAGATCGATACCAGCCAAGGGCTCGATCTGTCTGAGGGTGCTTTCAATCTGCTCCAGTTTTTTCTGCTCGCTGGCCAATTGGTCGCCAGCCTTATTTACTTCCTGCTCAATATGCTCCACTTTTGGGCGGGCCACCTCGATCTCAATCATGGAGGTCTGCTCAGCCGAGGAGGGCAGGCCCTCCTCCACATCCAGCGATTTCATGATAACCAAAATGCGGCGCTCGAGCACAGCGTATTCGGCGGCCCTATCTTGCCAGGAGTCGGGCGAGGTGGAACCGGCTTCCGAACTCAGATAACTCGCATCAACCTGGTGAAAAACCCCCTGACCCGCTAATACTTTCGTCAGAGCCAGCATATCTCTAGCAGGGACAATCAGCTGTAAATCGGTCATCGCCTGTGGATAAAACATACAATCTCCAAACCATACCTCTCTAGAAAAGCCTCTGGCTGAGTGCGCTCATTTGGACGCAGATGTGGTTAATAAATAGGGTTGGTACCCTTCGTCAGGTACGTGCGATGATTTGGCTTCAATCAGCACAGTTAAATCCTGAATCTCCATCTCGTTCAACACCAAGAAGGACAACGGAATGCCGATATGGAAAGGGAAACCGACGAAAACCGCCCGGCATTGGCGAGCTACATGGCGTTGAAGTTGTATCTCTAACTCCGGCAGCCCTCTGCGGGGTTCCTGGAGCAAGACATCTGGATCAGGTAAATCTGGGTAAAGGCGAGCAACCACCTGGGGAATATCCGCTCCGGCAGCGATGGCACGAATGTCTTCATCACGAACCCGGTAGCCAATAGGCAGGGTATAGTTGATGATCTCTTCTTCGGAAAGGTGATGATACATGCGGTAACGGATAGCCCAGATCAGATTGTTCATGTCAAGCAGGGAACCTATGATGCGCCGCGATCGGGCCCTGTCCTGGTTGGAGAGACGATTTACCTCGCTCCATAACTCGCGCCAGTAGTTCAGATCCAGAGCCACTTCCAATGGAAACAGACTCCTTTCGGCCGTATAGCGTTCCATGGCGTGAGACAGGGTATCGTAATAGGGAGTGCCGCGCAGCAACTCCACTGCGGCCGCGACACTCTCCGTCTCCACCATTTCCTGGGCAGGCAAGACCGATTCCGAACCCAGCGGAAAAAGTACGAACAGCACCTGGCTCCAAGATGCGCCAGAAATAATACCGCGCAGCACGGCCTTCAGATTATCGACCTCATAATGGCGGTAGTACTGGCTCAAGAGCGGCTGGGTATGGGTAGGGGCCAATTGAAGGACGGTGAGATAGGCATCGGCCAAACGGCCCTTAATTTGAAAAACGGCCCGCCTGGGGGTGAGCTCCTTTTCGTCTACGCTCTGCAGATACGGGCCATAAGGCGAGTCTTCGAGAAACTCGAGCAGGGTGCCATAATCCGTGGCTTCACTCAAGATAATTATCTCCTGAGGGCTGAGCAGGCGAGAATACAGTATCCGGGCGCGCGCATGGATGGCTGCGTATCCCGCAACCCCGCTCGTGAGCATCCAGGCTACTCCCTTCCGGCCACCCGATCGAGCACGTAATTTACTGCCCGATCAAAATGGCTCATCGTCAGGGTCTTCAGGCGCTGGATATTTTCCTCGGCCTCGGCCATAATGCGGGCACTCTCTTCCTTTGACCGGGCGGCCTCCACCAAGCGATGAGCTTCTTCCTCAGCTTCAGCTCGGGCCTTCTCGAGTAGATCTTCGGCTTCATCTTCAGCCAGGATCGGCATCTGCTCTGCCTCACGCTGGGCTGCCTCTCGGATAGCCTGAGCTTTTTGTTCGATCTCCAATACTCTTTGAATGTACTTCTCATTCATGATCTACATACTCCCCCTTGCCGAACACATGCAGCCCAGGTACCTCCCTTTGCATATCTTGGCGCAATCAAGTTAATCTCCTGATGTATCCCAGATCCGGGACAGAAAACGTTGCGGTAGCTTTTAAGTGACCAAGTTCAATACCGATTTTAATATTTATGATATCACCAAGCGCTTATCCAAACTTTATACCGACTTAAACATAAGCTTAAAGATGTTTTTTATGGGCGTTAAGATCGTCAGTGGAGGGGCTGGCGGCGTGGTAAACACGCCGCCAGAACTGGCAGGCCTAGCACGCCAAATCACAAAGCCAAAGAGCACGATAAAATATAGTAACAGCGTCCGATTAACGATGTATGGAGATTGCGAAATAAAATGAACGACCTGTCACCCCAAGGACGTATCAGCCTGCTGGTCGATTCAACCCACCTTTCGGTTGCAGCGGGAAAAAGCGTGGCAATCGGTATGGTGCTGGCCAATCAAGGTTTAGAGGAAGATACCTTGCGCTTATCCGTGGAAGGAATCCCGTCCAGCTGGATTGTGGCGCCCGCGGCAACAATTCATTTGGCTCCGGGAGAGCAAAAAAGGGTCACGTTGAGGATCGAGCCACCCAAGTTGCCACAGAGCAGAGCCGGGAGACATAAATTTACCCTACGGGCAACCAGCCAAAAGGAACCCGCGCAGACAGCAGAGGCGGAATGCACCCTGACGATCGCCGCATTCACAGAATTCCGCTGCGAGGTGGTGCCGAAACGGATCGAAGCCGGAGAAAGCGCCATAGTGACGGTGTGGAATGAGGGCAACTTCCCGGATTCCTACGATATAAACCTGACAAGCGAGAACAAAGCGCTGGTTTTCAATCCACAGCGAGTTCAAGATCTACGCGTGGCGCCGGGGGAAGCTGGTTCTGTAAAATTCAGCGCCGCGCCACGACGGAGTACACTGTTCGGTGGCGAGAAGCAATATTCTTTCGGGGCGGTGGCGCAATCCGGAGAGGGAATGCAGCAATCTTCGGGGGCGGTGCTGATCAGCAGGGGCGTGCTACCGGTCTGGATCCTGCCCATCGTCGCAGTGATCTGCTTGTCCCTGATTTGTGTGACAGCATTCGTCTTCAGCACGAGCAGAACGCAAGTGTCTCGCGCAACCCAAACTGCGGCTGCCAACCAAACGGCTGTGGCGATGCTCGGCGGAGAGGATGATGACGGGGATGGGTTGTCCAACACAGCAGAAGTGGAGATCGGGACTGATCCGCAGAACCCCGATAGCGATGGAGATGGACTCCTGGACGGTGATGAAATCGAACGCGGCAGCGACCCCCTCAATGCCGACACCGACGGGGATGGGCTGTCTGATGCAGATGAAGTGCAACGCGGAACCGATCCTCTTGAGCAGGATACGGACGGGGATGGGCTTAGCGATGCCGATGAGATCCGGCGCGGCATCGATCCGCTCATCGCAGATAGCGATGATGATGGGCTACCGGATGGAGACGAGGTCGCCAGGGGAACCGACCCGCGCAATCCAGACAGCGATGGCGATGGGCTTGCAGACGGGGACGAGGTAAACCGTAAGACAGACCCTTTGAATGAGGATACAGACCGGGACCAGCTACAAGATGGCGAGGAAGTCGAGCGAGGGACCGATCCCTTGAACCCCGATACCGATGGAGATGGTATCCTGGATGGGCTTGACCTGGATCCCAGGGATCCCAATAATCCAGGGTCGACGGCGACCGCCATCGCAGGTGCCACCCTGACACCAACGTCGGTGCCACCAACGGAAACCCCGGCTCCGACCGGGACCACCTCCCAGGCGCCGCCTCCAACAGCGACGCTCACGCCTCCGCCGGTTCAGGGCACTGTGGCCTTTGGATCTAACCGGGACGGTCCCAGGGAGATCTATACGATCAACGTCCGCGAGCGGAGCGTGACCCGCTTGACCATAGACCCAGGGACCGATACCCAGCCGGCGTGGTCACCAGACGGTGACAAGATCGCTTTTGCCTCTAATCGGGATGGGAATTTTGAAATCTACGTGATGAATCCGGATGGGACAGGGGCGGGGAACCTGACCAACAACCCGGCGAATGACCAATCTCCCACATGGTCCCCCGACGGGCAGTGGATCGCCTTCACCAGCGACCGAGATGGCAACCAGGAGATTTACAGCATGCGAGCGGACGGTACCGATGTCAAGAACCTGACCAACAACTCGGGCGAGGATTCACAACCCACTTGGTTTTCCACCGGTCTGATCCTGCTCACCGAGGAAAAGATCGCTTTCACCAGCAACCGGGACGGTAACCGGGAGATCTACTTGATGAACACCGATGGTTCCGATCAAACCAATTTGACCAATAACCCGGCCAGCGAGGCGTTCCCAGCCGGCTCTCCAGACGGGAGCCGCCTGGCTTTTAATAGCGATCGAGACGGTAACCAGGAGATTTACGTTATGGGAATCGATGGGTCATCCGCCACCAACCTATCCCACAATCCAGCGGAAGACCGCCAGCCGGCCTGGTCAGCGTTGGGGGATTGGATCGCTTTTGCCAGCAACCGGGATGGGGACCAGGAGGTGTTCGTCATGAAAAACGACGGATCCGGACAGTTCAACCTGACCAACAATCCGGCCGAGGATCTGGAGCCGGCGTGGAGATGATTATGTGCGATGAATATAGCGACCTTCGCCTGAGCCACGCTGGCAAAGGCTAAAACGGTCAGAGCCAGCAG
The DNA here is from genome assembly GCA_035643335.1 of Anaerolineales bacterium. Classification (GTDB taxonomy): domain Bacteria; phylum Chloroflexota; class Anaerolineae; order Anaerolineales; family UBA4823; genus DASQQR01. Next base: position 5,450 of record DASQQR010000357.1, on the reverse strand, counting down.
AGTGGTAAGTACAGGATGTTGGGGGGCTGGCGTAGGGGATGCCAGCCGCCCAACGCGTTAAGGTTTCAAAATGATTATGTTTGTACCGTCACTATCCCCATTCCGATCGTGGTTATCAGCCGGGGTGTAGGTGTAGTCTGCCAGGCTCAGGCTACTCACCACGAAAGTCACACTCTTATCGCGATTTTGGATGGCGCCCGAGGCGAGCGAGCAGAGACCCTGAGAAGAAGTGAGGCACTGGGCCGTTCCAGTGAAGCCACCGCTCCATGCGCCGCTGACGACCACGCCAGCGAGAGGATTGTGGTTGCCATCATGCACCGTGACGATGACCGAGGCTTGCCACTTGCCCTTGCCCAGAGAGACGCTGCCGCCATCCAGGTCACTCACATGCATCACGCTGCTCGGTGGGGGTGGAGTAGTAGCTGTGGGCGTCGGCGTAGGAGTGGGTGTAGGGCCGGGGGGTGGAGTAGGCGGGGTGCCGTTCACCGCCTGGACCGCCGCTGAAAATTCGGAGGTGTTTCCAATGGCATCGGTGGCTGTAGCGGTAATGAATTTGCCTGCCAGACCACCAGGGAGATTCACCATGAAATTGCCATTGGCGTCCGGCGCGGTGGAGCCTTCAAATTGTTGCCCCTCGCCGAACCCGGAAGGATCCGGTACATCATTGCTGAAGAATTCAAGGATTACGTTAGCCGGATTCTGAGTGTCAATGAAACCGCTGACAACGGTATTGGTGCCGTTGTCGATGGCAGACTGGATGACCGGAAAGTTCTGCAGGTTGTTAGCGCCAGTATCCCCATCGCCGGGATCGTTGGGGGTTACACCTTCGCCATTCAAATCGATGCCCAGACCTTCATTGCTGTGGATCGAATTCCGGCTCAGGTTGATGCCCGTTGGTCCATTGTCGATTAAAACGCCCACCATGGAGCTGAATGCGACCGTATTGGCCTCTCCTGGCTGAGCGCCGCCAACGATGATGTTATGGGGGAAACCGCTGAAGAAGAAGGCTGCCACCCGCACACCTCTCTGATTGGGGATGGGGTTGACCCCGCTGGCATCCGTGCCAATGCGGTTTCCCTGAATCACCAAGTCGTGGGTGCCGCTGTCGCCGTGGATTAGAATCCCCGCCGGGCGCGCCGACAAACTCGGGCTGAGGTCATTATGACCCGAGATCACGTTGTCGATGATCTGGTTGAAAGAACCTGTGACCTCAACTCCGTTGGCGATGTTACCGGCAGACTGGGCGCCAGTACTATCCAGGCCGATATAGTTTCCCTGTAGAAGGTTGTTGGTGCCGTCGATGGCGACGTTGGCGCCAACCGGATTTCGCTCGCCGTCGGTATGCCCATTGCGAGAGATGATGTTGCGTTCGCTGGCGCTGGGACCGCCGATGATGTTTCCGGAAGTCCCGGTGTCGACATGGACGCCATAGGTATGGCTCCCAGAAATATCGTTGCCAATCACCCGGTTCCCGGATCCGGCCGGGCCGACGATCCAAACGCCGACTCCCCCGCTGCTCAAGCGATTGGAGTCCTCCGAAAGGGTCCCGCCAATGAGGTTATCGTTGCCGGTGACATAAATTGCGGCGCTGTTGGCCTGATTAATCACGTTCCCTTTGATGACATTGTTGTTCCCGTTGATTCTGATCCCATAACGGAACAGGCTTAATCCGGTCAATCCGGTAACGGTGTTGCTGTTAGCGTTGATCGTCAATGCGGTGAGATTGGCAAAGGGCGGGGTCGTGCGGACGTGGATTTCAGGTCCGAAGGGGTTGGTATCCCCGCTAAAGGCGGTCTGCGTGGTTCCATCGATGATGGTGCCGTCATCGCTAATAGTAAATTGTGGGGTACTTTCCACAAAAATAATGAAGATCTGCCCATTGAATCCTGGATCACTGGTGGGGATATTGAAGGCAACAGTCTGAGACCCAAGGGTGTTGTTAGCTGCGGTGAGGGCTTCACGTAACGTAACCAGCCCGTCCGGTCCGGGTAGGTCTCCGACCTGTTGGGCACCCCCAAAGTCCTCCAGGTCACTGGTCGAGTTCACGGTGATGACGGCCACCTGGGCGCGGACATGTCGGGCGAGGAGAAATGCGCTGAAGAGGAAAAAAATCGGAGTCAGCAACAGGATGCTCTTTTTCACGATTACCTCCTTTCTGTGTGATCAGCATTTTCGAAAACAGGGAGTTTCCAGAGGAGCCGATAAATAAAGTATAGTTAAATCAATCGATCCTGTCAGTGACTCGAGTCACCAAACTCATCGGCGAATCGCTGCAAATCTTCTTTGTTGGTGATCAGGATGCGCCCCCGGCCCAGTCTGACCCAACCCTTTGATTCAAACTCTTTAAGAATGCGACTAACGACTTCGCGCACGCTGCCGACGTCGTCAGCGAGCCGATGGTGTGTGGCGCGGACGGTCTCACCCTTGGCAAGTAAAACCGCAGCCAGACGCCGGTCGAGGTGTCCCCAGGCGACTTCTTCGAGGAGAGCCATCAGTTGGAGAAGATTCTGGGCGAAAGATCGAAAGACGAAGTGGCGAAATTGCGGAAATCCCACAAGGAGCTGCTCGAATAGTTCCTCCGACAGGGCATAACCAATCGAAGCAGTTTCGCTCAACCCGCGTCCAGGGTAATTTTTGTCTCCCAGCAAGCAGGCCACGGTCAAGGCACATATGTCCCCAGGTTCGAGGCGATACAAGAGGAGATCACGACCGTAACTGGAAGGCTTGCTTACCCGAACGATTCCTGAAACCAGCAAAATAGCCGCGGGACACGGGCAGCCGACATCAAACAGCACCTCATTCTGCTGGGCTTCGAAGCGAACAAGATCTTGGTGGATTATCCGTTTTTGATAGGGAGGTAAGGCAGCAAGGACGGGGTAATGTTTCACCAACTCATCAAATTGGGTTTTGGTGATCATGATCCGGGCTCATAAGGGCCTGGAATTTCCAAAGGCCTCTCCGTGGGTTAACTTAATAAAAAAAATTAAGCCTAATGGTCCCAATCAAAAGCAGGGCGGACGATTAATGGCTCCTCTTTAGCCTTTTCCTTTTATACGAGATGGGAGAGTAATCGGATTTATTTGGAAATATTTCAGCAAGGTCTAAAAATTTTTCGACGCTTGGATTCGTCCGAAGAGTTGGCCATCAACAATTTATAAGCTGTATCGTTCCTACACCGCTGCCCGATGAGAGTCGAGCAGGGCGGAGGTGTAGGTGCCACCGGCGTATTGGTCGATCAGCGACAGCAGGTTATCTACCGCCGACGCCACGTCCGCCTGACCACCAGGGTGCATGGCTTCAATGGTGAAGATGGCTTCACGGGTCGCCGAACGAGCGGCGCTGTCGTCGCTCTGGCGCCAGCACCAGCGCCGGGCGATGACCCGGCCAGTGGGGTCCGAGAAAATCACCTCGCCGCGTTCGGGGTGTTCGACCTCCTTCTCGCCGAGCGGGATAAAGCGTTCCGAACCATCAGCGAAGTGAACCGTCACAGGACCCTGCAAGGCGTGGGTATCGAAAGAGGCCACGGGAAGGGCATAGCGAATGCTGACCAGGTTGCAGATATCCACCAGGGTGTTGATGCTAGGGATGTCGCCTTTTTTGGTCAAACGCCGCAGCAAGGCTTCGGGAGCGCTGCGATATTTGGTGGGGTTGACGCCAAATGCCCGGAAAGCAGCCCGCCAGGCCGCCAGGGTTTCGATCTCGCTGAGGGGAGTATCGACGATATCCTGTAGAACGGCACGCTGCCCGGTGAGGAAGACGTGGCGCAGCGGGGCTGGTGAGGGACCATTGTTCAAGTCTTTAGCAAGGATAACCCCGGCGCGCAAATCGGGGAAGTGGGCCAGGATGTCAGAGTGGTACTGGAAAACGGGCACGAACGGCTCCGGGATAAGAGGTTAGTTTGATCCGAATCATACCTCAGTTAGCCGGCTTGGAAAAGTTCAATACTTGTCTGCGTCGCCACATGAAACCAGTTCGAGGGATGGCGCATCTGCATAGAGGATGGCAACTCCACTCACCTGGGGAGAATCTTGCGTAAGCCGGCAATCGGGAGCCGGTGAAAATCAAGCCGATTGCCTGATATAATCAGGATAATCTTTATCCCAATTCAATTGGGGGCGACTTATGATTATCCCCAGACGAGAATTTCAACCTAATTATATGCCTCGAGCAAAATATGCTGTGCCTCAACTGCGCCTTCCAAAACCCGAATGATGCCAAATTTTGCCAAAACTGCGGGCAGCCGTTACCGCGGGTATGCCCGAGCTGCGGAACCCGAAACGCGGCAGTGGCTAAGTTTTGCAAGAATTGCGGGTCTAAGCTGGAGGCCACGCAGCCGACAGATACAGGGGCCACCAGTCTGAGCGCTGCTCCCGCTGTCCAAGACCCGCGTCATGCGCGCCTGGCGGCCTCGGCGCCGGCGGGGCTGGCGGACAAAATACGCACTGCCGCTCACCTGGCAGGGGAAAGACGCGTGGTAACGGGGTTGTTCGCAGATGTAGTGGGATCGACCACCCTGGCCGAGCAAATGGACCCGGAGGACTGGACGATAGTAATGAATCGCGCCTTCGACTTACTGGTGCCAGCCATCTACCGTTATGAAGGCACCATCGCCCGCCTGATGGGGGACGCACTGTTAGCCTTCTTCGGTGCTCCGGTAGCTCACGAGGATGACCCCGTGCGAGCGGTGCACGCCGGACTGGATCTACTGGCGGCCACACGAAGATATGCCGAGGACGTGCGCCACAGGTACGGTATCGACTTCGCCATCCGGGTTGGGTTAAACACCGGTCCGGTCGTCGTCGGTCAGGTGGGCAGCGACCTGGTGTACGAGTACACCGCCATGGGGGATGCGGTTAACCTAGCGGCGCGCATGCAATCCGCGGCGCGGCCGATGACCTTGTTGATTACGGAAAACACCCACCGTTTCGTTGCTCCAGTATTCGAATGCCGGGATATGGGAGACATCGCCATAAGAGGCAAGACTGCGCCCGTGCGAGCTTACGAGGTGAGCGCTCCCAAAGCCAGGCCTGGAAGTCTGCGGGGGGTGGCGGGACTGCAAAGCGCCATGGTGGGGCGCCAGAACGAACTGGAAGCGCTCGTGGCACTGTGTGCAGCTTTGTCCGCCGGGCTGGGACGGGCAGCGCCCAATTGAGGGACTCATTCCTGGGCTTGCCTGAGGTGCGGGGGGTATATATTGAGCGGTAATCAGTTATCAGGGATCAGGGAAGTTGTCTGGAGGGAGATAGGCGCCGTGGAGGCGTGAGGCAGGCGGCCCTGCATGGACCAGGGTCCGGTCCAAGTGATGTTTACGGGGAGGAGTTGGCCGCGCAGGGATTCCTTGGATTCCACAAACACTAGCTTGTTGGTGCTGGTGCGGCCCTTCCAACGGCCGCGGACCTTCTCCTCAAAAAGGACCTCGACGGTCTCACCCAAATAGCGAGCATTGATGC
>DASQQR010000356.1:0-3597 GCA_035643335.1 Anaerolineales bacterium | reverse complement strand
CATTATGTGTCCCTTGGAGCATCTACCTATCAAGCTTTGGATAATACCTACGCTCGATTTCTCTCTAAAATCGAGCAGTCACGATTCCGAGACCGATTTCATATGCTCGGCTGGCGCCCTTGGGAAGAAGTTATTCGCTATTACTCTGAAAGTGATGTCGGCATCAACATTGACGCTTTGCACTACGAAACCATTTATGGTACCAGGACGCGATTGCTCGAGATGATCGCTGCTGGCCTACCGGTGATCACCAGTTTGGGATCAGAGCTGAGTTTTTTGCTCGCAGAAAGAAACGCGGCGCTGACTTTTCCGGTGGGCCAGTGGCGAGGCTTTGGCGAACACATCTTGAGAGCGGCAGGTAACGCGACGTTGCGCAAAGAGCTGGCACGAACAGCTCAAATGTACGCAAACGAAGAAATGTCATTTCAGAATACAACGAAACCCGTCAGAGAGTGGGCTGGCAGACCTCTGGTGGCGCCAGATAAAACGAAGCTTCATAGAGGAGCCAGGATTAGTCACTTCGAATATAAAATTCGTTCATTGGCTCGCCAGCTGATATGGCTTGTTGCTGGCCTCGAGTGAGCCGTCTCTAAATATGCTCCGCTGCATCGACTGATTCAAACTGTCGTCGCTTCTTGAAATTTGAGAGCAGCCTGGCCTAAGGGGATTCCAAAAGGATAATATAAAACCTCCTGATATTTAATTGAAAATTAAATGGTGGAGAAAACGGTTATGGTATAGTAAGGCCTTGCTAAAAGATCTGGTGGTGGAGACTGCCTTAATGAGAACAAGAAGACACGTAGCGATCTTGATCCTGGTGATTTCCGCGGTGGTCTCCATTGTTCGGTGTACCTCAACTTACACTCCAGGCGGTACGACTGGAAATCTGCCAACCACGCATAGATCGACTTCCATTGAAGGTGGCAGAAAGCGCACGCCGAATCCGGCTCCTCCAACGACTGCATTAACTCATAATTCTAGTACTGCTCAGTCCGATGGCGGCAATGAAGTATACCTGCCTTTTATGTCCAATGTTCACGAGAATCAGGTTGGGAATGCTGCCAGCTGGCCGATGGCCGGCGCTAACCCACAGCGCACTTCGTGGACCCCGAACGCGATCACCGGGAATCTAGACATTGTGTGGTTTAAGCCAATCGAACCGTATATATTGGGTAGAACGCAAGTCATCGTTGCTTATGATACTTTATACATTTCTACTGCCAGAGGTCTTTATGCATTCACGCCCGATGGAGAGGAGAAATGGATATACCCTACCGAACTACCCTTGGGACACTCACCCACGATTGACAATGGCGTCGCCTATGTTGGCGGGTTTGATAAAAAAATTCATGCGATCGATGCTTATACAGGGAAGGGTTTGTGGACTTTCGCGGCCGCTAAAGGATTTCAAACAAATCCTTTAGTTGTCAACGGAGTCATCTATGCTGGCAACCGGGACGGTTATATGTACGCTATCGGCGCCCAGGATGAACCCCGGCAAGGGGAGCTGATTTGGAAGTTCAAGACCGAAGGCCCGATTCTATTTTCTGCTGCTTACAAAAATGGTACCCTCTATTTCGCCTCAGACGACTCGCGTGCTTATGCACTGAGAGCCTCAGATGGAACGCTGCTATGGAAGTCGGCAAAATTGCCTGGCGCTGGATTTCAGTCCTTCTGGCCGGTTGTTTACATGGATGCTGCTACTGGAAAAGATTATATTGTGATTGCCGGGAGCCACAACTATCGGCGTTCTGTACCGCCAGGACCACTGCAAAGTGGGACTGGTGCAGAGACGATCGAACTCTATCCCAACAGGGAGCTCGACCCCAAAGGGACATTAGCTGGGCCTCTGGGAGTCGAGCCTTACGGGTGGGCCGCTGGAACCATCACTTTCGATGCAAGTAAACCGGAGGTTACTAGCAACGGAGCAACCAATCCGATCGCCAACTATCTTGAAACCAAACCTTGGAGGCGCACCCAATTCGTAATCGATGCAGCCACGGGAAAGGAAGTGACCTTTGATTTTGATATGGACGGCAAGCCGGATTACGCGCCGATATCCTGGGTCTGGACCTCTGAGGGTACTCGATATCCACCTGTGGTGGGTTACGATGGAGTTCTTTATCAGAGGAATAACTACCTATCTGATCCAGCCATCCCTGCAGGCGGGGTTACGGGTTGGAAGTTTGGTTCGCCTTATTTCAGCATCGTCAGCCCAAGCTGGCACCCGATCGATGAACTTGGAGCGTACCTCGCTGCCGGCAAATATATTTATTGGGCACACTTTGACTCGGGCGGGCAATGGTACGATATCTCTCTGCCCAACGAATTGTTCGCCGAAAATTACAATTCTGGTTTGAGGCCTCCTACCGGGCCCGATGCCTCGAGAACTGGGAGCATTTTTAAAGATTTCCATCCCTCCTACGTTCCAGTCTATACTTATGGCGAGGACCGCACCACAAATGTTTATGGCAGGCACTCATGGAGTCCTAATCCTCCCATACCCTATAAGGACAAAGTGTACATTCTGAGGGGAAACAGCCTGATTGCCGCCGGCAAACCCACAGGTCCAATTCAGGAATTACCCCTGGCGAAGACAGTCAAAGTAACAGACAATATCCCTGTGCCTTCGAAAGCTCAGGTTCAGGCCGATCTGGAAATTCAGATTCAAAAGATGGTCAGCGCGGGGCACCTGAGGCCGGGTTACGTGAGCAGCGGTTTGCTTGATTTTCGGCTAAGTAACTACTGTGGGGATGACCTGCAGGATTATTGGCACTGGCCGGGAGATACGATTTATACACTGCTAAGGGCGCTGCCTCACCTTTCTCCTGCTCTTCAAGGCCAGGTCAAATCATATCTTCAGAAAGAATTTAACCAGTACCCACCTTACAGCCTCAATCACATCGGCTGGGCCGAAGGTGCCGGAAGGGAGAATTTTGATCTGCCTCCCGAAGTTAAGTCTGATCTGGCCAATTTCGGACCAAAGAGTGCTACCAGCAATCCTGACGCAGGTTGGAGCATAAATCCCTACGCATTCTACGCCACGTGGCTGTATGCGAAAGAATTCGCAGGAGCAAAACAAATATTCGACACAGCCGTTAGTAATGCTGGCCTGATGTCAAGTCTGACCACGCCACCGTCCGATAGTTTCCTAATTGAGAGGCCGTTTGTTCTGAATGCTTATCTTGCTGGGCTGTATGGATATTTGGAGCTGGAAAAATTGGCTGGGTATCCCGAGACGACAAAACTGAGGAATGAATTCGATCGACTTTTCGATTTGAGGGTAACAAAATTTACCGAGTATTCTCCTTTCGATTGGAATAAGGGCCTGGAAAGATATTGCAATGCTCTGGCAGTATCAAGAAACTTTATCTGGCTTGTGCCTGAGATTGCCCAAATGCTCCACGATAATCCGACCGCCTTGGCGCAATATAAGGATGCCTTACCCGCCTACAGTGAAATGGCGGAATATTGGTTCGTCAGCAAAGCCGAAACAGAATTGGGAGAAGGGATAACCAGAAATCTTTATGATTACGTGGCTCTATTTCAAGGCAAGGCCTTAATTCTAAAAGAGCCTTATGAAGAATTGGCAAAGTA
>DASQQR010000355.1:0-3733 GCA_035643335.1 Anaerolineales bacterium | reverse complement strand
GTGGCATCCGTTACCGGTGGGGATATCCTTGGAGAACACCCACGGGACGTTTTCGCGCATACACTCCCCGCTCCCCGCACTTCCCGGCCGGTTTGGCCCGAGTTGGTCGCTCTGGCTGCCATATGCCTGCCCTTGGATATCACCATCAGGCGGCTGGCCATTTCCCGGTCGGAGGTGCGGCGCGCGTTCCAGCGACTCCTCGACCGGATTGAGTTCGGCGAAGCCAGCCAGATCGCTGGGACCTCCAGAGCGGAGCACGTGGAAGCTCTTCTAAGAGCGAAAGCTCGCAGCCAGGAAAATCTTAAGCCGGTATCCACCGCAGCATCGCGATCTGGCAGTCCGACTCAGGAGCAGGTCGCGTCAGGAGTAGAAGGCCGGGCCTCAACTCGAGATGAAGACAAGCCCGCGCCCGGCAAGTCCACGGCCCAAATCCTGCTGGATCACAAACGTCGAGGTAGACAGCAATAGATTTTGTGGATTAGGGCACAGAATTGAAAATCGATCCGCATAACATCACTCCAGGCGGCCCAAAGTCCTAGATGAATGTGTGGCTGTTCGCCTGGACTGAGTCGCACTGCGCCCAAGGAAATCAGGTAGCGACACGCGCGGCAGGCCCAGGTTGCTCAAGAATCTGCGCATCGCAGGGATCCGGGCAACCAACAATAAGATCAAAATGGCCGCATAAACCAGCGGAACCCGGATGTCCGATTTCACCAGCCACAGGTAGTGAATCACGGCCAATACTCCTGCCACATAAACCAGCTGGTGCAAACGCGTCCATCTCCTGCCCAGACGTTTCATCCAACCTTTGGTTGAGGTAACCGCAAGCGGAAGGAGCACTAGAAAAGCGGCAAAGCCAACCAGCGCATAGCGTTTTTCGAAAATCGCTCCCTGCAGCAGATCCAGGTCGAAGGTGTAGTCTAAACCCACGAAGATTAAGAAATGCAGGCTCGCGTAGAAGACTGCGTACAGCCCCAGGGCGCGCCTGACTTTCAGCGCCGGTCTGAAACGGAATATCGTATTCAGGGGAGTACAAGCCAGTGAGCAAACTAACAGCACCAGGGCCGTCTTGCCGGTCCGGAAGGTCAATTCCTGGATCGGATTCACGGTCAGATTATTGTTAAAATAATCAACCAGTATGAATGCCAATGGAGCTAAAGATGCCGCGTGCACCAAAAGCTGAAATCCAGACAACTTGGGTAATACCTTTATGCGACTCATTCACCGATCAACCAATCCACCGATATACCAGTTCACCAATTTACCAATCCCCTGCTCTAATAATTCTCCCGCAAATCCATGCCCTCATAGAGATAGGCGACCTGTTCTGCATAGCCGTTAAACATTAAGGTCTCCCGCCGCCTAGCTTCCCCAATCCGCCGCTCGCTGGCTTGAGACCAGCGGGGGTGGTTCACTTTCGGATTTACGTTGGCGTAAAAGCCGTATTCATTTGGAGCGGCCGCCATCCATAGGGAAACCGGCATTTCCTCAACCAGATCAATTTTGACGATCGACTTAATGCTCTTAAATCCATATTTCCATGGCACCACCAGGCGGATGGGCGCGCCATCCTGAGGCGGCAAAGATTTGCCATATAGACCGGTTGCCAGAATCGTCAAGCCATTCATGGCCTCATCCAGGCGCAAGCCTTCGACATAGGGCCAGTTATACCAATTGCTCTTCTGTCCGGGGAACTGTTCGGGATCATAGAGGGATTCAAAGCGAACGTATTTCGCTTTGGAGGTTGGTTCTAACTCCTTCAAAAGTTCAGCCAACGAGAAGCCAGCCCACGGGATCACCATCGACCAGGCTTCAACGCAGCGCAAACGGTAGACTCGCTCTTCTTGACGAAAATTCTTGAGCAAATCGTCCAGATCATAGGTTTTCGGATTGTTGATCAGACCACCGACGGCCACCGACCAGGGCGAGGTGACGAAATCGCTGGAAAGCCTGGCGACTGCCTCTTTAGTTACCGAGAATTCATAGAAATTATTGTAGTTGGTGATTGCCTCGTAGGGCGTTAGAGAATCGCCCAATTCATCGCTATCGGTGCTGACTTGAAGCCCTTCAACCTCGGACGATTGCTGGCTTGATAGGCTGTTACGACCACAGGCAGCCAGTAGCAAAGCGCCGGCGCTGGCGACACCCATACCTTTGAGGAATTCTCTACGCGATAGGTAAACGTGTTCGGGGGTGATTTCGCTCGGTGTGATCTTGATCATGCTGGCTCCTATCTGTGGGATCGATTTTACCGGTGGTTAAGCATAAATCATAATTCTTACAAATGTATGAACAGTGAAGGATCAATTCCTGACTGTTCACCGGTTGTGCACGACAGATTTGACGCCAAAGCTCCAATCAAGTAAACTCTTTGTACGGAATGTTGAAATCTGAAGGTTTGAAAGTTGAGGCTTCCTTACGTCCTTAAGATGATCGAGATCGATGGTTCTCAAGGTGAGGGGGGAGGCCAGGTGCTGCGCACTGCCCTGTCCCTGTCTCTGTTGACCCAAGAAGAGGTCAAAATCATAAATATCCGCGCGGGGCGTTCAAAGCCGGGTCTGCGGCCCCAACACCTGGAAGCGGTCGAAGCGGCCGCGGCAATCGGCCGCGCCCGGGCGAGCGGCGCCCATCCAGATTCTACTGCGCTGACCTTCCGGCCTGCCGGGATCCATCCTGGAGGCTACCAGTTCGATATTGGCACGGCTGGCGCAACCACCCTGGTTTTGCAGACCATTTGCCTCCCTTTGGCCATGGCGGGCGCAAAATCCAGTGTGACCATAACTGGCGGCACGCACGTCAAATGGAGTCCTTGCTATCACTATTTGGAATTGCAATGGCTGCCCTTCATGCGCCGGATGGGCTGCCAGGCTGATTTGAACATGGAGTTGGCGGGTTACTACCCGCAGGGTGACGGTCGCATGCATGCCACGATCTACCCCGGCGAGAGAATCGAGCCCCTGGAACTCACGGAACGCGGCCAGCTGAAGCAGATTCGCGGTCTCTCGGCTATCTCAAATCTTCCCCGCCACATCGCCAAGCGACAACGAGAGCAAGTTCTGCGACGGATCGGAGACCGCTACTACTTGAGTGATATCCGCCTGGCCGAATTGCCCTCCCGCTTCAAAGGTACATTGCTATTGCTGCTGGCCGAATTCGAGCACTCCCAGGTCTGCTATTTCTCCCTGGGCGAACTGGGCAAACCCGCAGAACGGGTTGCCGATGAAGCTGTCGATGCTTTAGAGGAATTCTTGTCCACCGATGGCGCTATTGACCAATACCTAGCCGATCAGGTGCTCTTACCTCTGGCTTTTGCTCATGGCCCCACCCGGTTGCGTACCTCGAAGATCACCCGCCACCTGATCACCAACGCCGCGGTGTTGCGCAGTTTCCTGCCCGTCCAAATAGACATTCAAGCGGATTTGGGTGAACCCGGACTGGTAACTATTAAGCCATGATTTGTGTTTTAATGTAAGTGTCCATGTCTCAAATCAATTCATCAGCAGATGTAATTGTGGTTGGTTCAGGACCGGGAGGAGCCACGCTGGCCCGCGAATTGGCCCAACACGGAAAGACGGTGCTCCTGCTTGAAAAGGGCCGCGATTACCGCCAAAAAGGTTATTACGGCACCTATCTCGGCGCGCTGCTGTATACCGATCGGGGCAGCCTGCTTTTCACCCAGGAGGGCCTCAACATCATCCGGCCGCTGATGGTCGGCGGTGCCACAAGCATGTAT